>JALZDU010000179.1 GCA_030862405.1 Actinomycetota bacterium
CTACACGGTCAACCCCGCCACCGGCTTCCCCTGGGCCACCGGTCCCAGCAACCTGTCGGACCCCTTCAACCACCTGCTGCCGGCCTGGGACGCGATCACCGGCACGCTGGCGGCGACCGGGCTGCTGGCTGCCGAGCGCAAGCGACGGGTCGATGGGATCGGCCAGTTCGTCCGAGTCGCGCTGGCTGATGTGGCATTCGCGATGGTCGGGCACCTCGGGAAGATCGCCGAAGTGCAGATCAACAAGCATGAACGGCCGAAATACGGTAACTATCTGTATGGAGCGTTCGGGCGTGACTTCGTAACCAAGGACGGCAAGCGGGTGATGGTAGTCGGCCTGACCGCGCGGCAGTGGCGGAGCTTGGTGGCCGCGGTCGGCATTGCTGATGCCTGTGTCCAGGTTGAAAAGCTGCTTGAGGTCGATCTGGGCAAGGAGGGTGACCGGTTCACCGCGCGGCATGTGATCGGCGCGCTCGTCGAGCCGTGGGTCAGCAGTCGCACGCTGTCCGAGGTTCGAAAGATCTTCGACGCCCACGAGGTGTGCTGGGGGCCGTATCAAACATTCGCAGAGCTGGTCACGACGGATCCGCGCTGCTCGCCGAGCAACCCGATGTTCGCCGCGGTCGATCAGCCCGGCATCGGTACTTACCTGATGCCCGGTTCGCCGCTCGATTTCTCCGCCGCAGACCGGGTACGACCTGCGGCAGCGCCCCAGCTTGGACAGCACACCGATGAGATCCTCGCCGGAATCCTTGGCCTGTCCGCCTCCGAGATCGGGCGATTGCACGACGAAGGTGTCGTCGCTGGGGTCCCAGACCCGTAAGCCCAGTCGCATGACAGAAACGGCCCCGGCAAGGGAGTGAACTGATGTTTGCGTTTTACTCGAATCGGCTGGGTTGCCTTGGCTCCCTGCTGATATCAGCCCTGCTGACGACCCTGCTAATCTTGATCTTTTTCGTCCTGTGAGTCCGGCCTGCGGCAGGCTGGCGTTGGTGTGGCGTGGGCGTCCCGGCGCGGCGCGCAGGCGTACAGATAACCACAGCGCCATGACCTGTGTGACCTTCCGCGGGTGTTCCTATGCAGAATCCGCAGGGCCGGTAAGACGTTCGGGCCTAGGGTCAGCAGACCTCTTCTCCGTCCGGTGATCAGCGGTCCGGCGTTTGGCCTCTCGCCGGGCGAGGTGATGGACGAGTGGATCGCCCAGGCGCGGCGCCAACGGTCCGAGCACAGCCATGATGAGCACGTAGGCCGCCACCGTGGGGGCCAAGGCCGGTGTCACAGAGGCGGCCACGAGGCCGGCGATGATGATGGAGAACTCTCCCCGGGCAACCAGCGTGACGCCGGCCCGCAGCCTTCCGGCCGGACCAACCCCGGCGCGCCGCCCGGCGGCCCAGCCGGTGAGCACCTTCGTCGCGACGCCGACGACGGCGAGCAGCGCGGCGGGCACCAGCACGGACGGCAGCGCGGCCGGATCGGTGGACAGCCCGAAGAAGACGAAGAACACTGCGGCGAAGACGTCACGCAGCGGACCGAGCAAGCCCCGGATGTGGTCGGCGACCTCGCCGGACAGCGCGATACCGAGCAGGAACGCACCGACTGCGGATGACACGTGCAGCGCCTCAGCGGCCCCAGCGACCAGCAGCGCGAGCCCGAGCACGCGCAGCAGCAGCACCTCGTCGGATCGGGCGCCCACGAACCGGGTCACCGCGTCGCCGTGGCGCAATGCGACGGTCAGCACCACCGCGAGCATGCCCAGCGCGATGAGTACCGAGCTTGCGATTGAGCCCAGCGTGGAGGCAGCAACCAGAGCGGTGAGTACCGGAAGGTACACGGCCATCGCGAGATCTTCGATCACCAGAACGCTCAGTATCGACGGGGTTTCCCGGTTGCCCAGCCGGCCGAGGTCGGTGAGAACCTTGGAGGCGATGCCCGACGAGCTGACGGCCGTTACCCCGAACATCGCCAGCGTGGCGATCGGTCCCCAGCCAAGCATGAGTGCGAGCGCGGCACCCGGAAGACCGTTGAGCAACAGATCAAGCACGCCGACGGGCGCCTGTCGACGCAAGTTGGTGACCAGCTCCTCGGCCGTGTATTCCAAGCCCAGCACCAGCAGCAGGAGGACGACGCCCACCTGGGAGCCGGTGACGAAGAAACCCTCGGGTGCCTCCAGAGGCAGCAGGCCTCCGGTACCGAAGGCCAGCCCAGCGAGCAAGTAAAGCGGGATGGGCGACAGTCCAAACCGTCCGGCCAGCCGGCCGCACGCGCCGAGCGCAAACAGGACGGCGCCGAGCTCCAGCAGTAGGCGGGCGGTGCTCACCTGGTCCCGACAGGCCGGGGCCTCAATCCGGGACTACCCATCAGCCCGAGGCCAGCAGGGCGTGAGCCGCGTGGACGCCGTCCTTGGTACCTACCACGATGAGGCGGTCGCCGGGCTGAAAACGGAAGTCCGGGTTCGGTGACGCGAACACGTCGTCACCGCGCAGCACCGCTACGACTGAAGCACCGGTGCGGGTACGGATGGCGGTATCTCCGAGCGTTCCGTGGACGAATGGAGAGCCGGCAGCGATGGGCAATCCCTCCGTGACCAGTCCTTCAACCTGCTCGCGCAGCCGGGCGAATCGCTCGGTGATCCGCGGTGCACCGAGCAGCTCCGCCAGCACCTCGCTCTCCTCCGAAGTCAGCTCGATCGTGGCCTCGCACGCGTCGGAGTCTGCCTCATCGTAAAGAGCCACGTGCCGGATACCATTGCGCTGCGTTATCACCCCGATCCGGCGTCCCTGCGTGGTGACAAAGTCGTGCCGCAACCCGATCCCAGGCAGCCGCGTCTCTTCAACCTCGACCTCCATGCCATCCCTTCGCTTGATTTGCTTACAGGCTAGGCGGCACCTGTAAGCGCAGTGGGGAAAGCGTCAGCGGAGCTGCCTCTTAGCCGTCAGCTGTCCCGGAGGTGCGCTGCCGAATGCCATCGACATCCGCTGCGTCAGCGACTGCCTCCGCGGCGGCCGCGGCGGCCCGCGCAGCATCCTTTGCGGCCTGCGCTGACGACTCCTCGGAGTCCGCTTCGCGAGTCGCCGCTGAGATGGGCAGAGCCTCGGTGAAGGCGCGGGAGACGCCCTGGAGCGCAGAGGTCACTTCGCTGGGGATCACCCAGAACGTGTTGCCCTCACCTTGAGCGAGTTGCGGGAGCATCTGCAGGTACTGGTAGGCGAGCAGCTTGGGGTCCGGGTCGTTGCGGTGCACGGCCTGGAACACCTCATCGATCGCTCGGGACTGGCCTTCGGCCTTGAGGATCGCGGCGGTCCGGTCACCCTCGGCGCGCAGAATCGCCCCCTGCTTGTCACCCTCGGCGGTGAGGATCTGCGACTGGCGCTGCCCCTCCGCACCCAGGATCGCGGCGCGCTTGTCCCGCTCGGCCCGCATCTGCTTCTCCATCGCGTCCTTGATCGTCTTCGGCGGGTCGATGGCCTTGATCTCCACCCGGTTCACGCGCAGGCCCCACCTGCCGGTGGCCTCGTCAAGCACGCCGCGGAGCTGGCTGTTGATGCTGTCGCGGGAGGTGAGCGTTCCTTCCAGGTCCATCGACCCGACGACGTTGCGCAGTGTCGTGACAGTGAGCTGCTCGACGGCCTGCAGGTAGCTCGCGATCTCGTAGGCCGCCGATCGTGGGTCGGTCACCTGGAAGTACAGCACGGTGTCGATCTCGACGACCAGGTTGTCTTCAGTGATGACCGGCTGCGGGGCGAAGGACACCACCTGTTCGCGCAGGTCGATCGCTGGATAGACCCGGTCGATGTAGGGGATCACAAAGTTCAGCCCGGGCCTCAACGTGCGTTGATACCGGCCGAGCCGCTCCACGTTGCGCGCTCGCGCCTGTGGCACGATGCGCACCGCCCGCACCACGGTGAAGATCGCGAGCAGCGCGATGAGCAGTCCCGCGATCAGCAAGCCTGTGACTTCCATGGTCACTCCCGTGGGTAGACGACGGCGGTGGCGCCGTCGATCTGGATGACGTCAACGGTGGCTCCCGCGGGAATCACCAGGCTCTCGTCCAAGGAACGGGCCGTCCACTCCTCACCGCCGATGCGCACGGCGCCGTCCCGGCCTGTCACCTCTCGTACGACGTACGCCGTCCTACCGACGAGCGCCTCTACCCCGAAGCGTTGGAGCTGTGGCCGGAGCATGTGCCGGGTAGCGATGGGTCGCAGGACCACGATGCCGGCCGCGGCGGAGAGGGTGAACACCAGCAGTTGAAGGGGCACGGGCAGTCCGATCGCCGCGAACACCGATGCGATCACGGCGGCGCCACCGAGCAATCCCAACGCGGCGGTCAGGGTGAAGATCTCAGCGATGCCCAGCAGGACTGCGATGATCAACCATATGACCCATGCAGCCACAACATCGACCCTCCTGAACCGAGGTGACGCGCTCACCCTCACCTATGGGTGAGCGAAGAACCCCAGTCGATCGTAACCTTTCGGACAGGTGCAACGCTGTGTTAGCCAGGGCAGGTCGCCTTGTTGCCGTGAGGTCAAGAAACTGCGATCAACGGCCTCTCCGGATCGGCCGGTAGGGTCGAAGGGCCGGTGAGCAGACAGGCGGGAGGGTCGAGAGACCCTGGACCGGATCGCGGCGGTGGACGTCTTCTGATCCTCATCGTCGCCGCGACGGCGGTGTATGTGGCGATCTACCGGGACGGATCGAATGGGGCTGCTGCGGATCCGCTCGGCACCGCGGTGCGGCTGGACGTCGAGGACGCCGCCACCCTCGGCCTGGTCGCGCTGTTCCAGGTGCTTACCGCGCCGGTGATCTCACAGCTGATCGGCCGATCGGCGTATCGTGCCGGCTCCATGCGCCACGACCTGATAGTGGTGGACGAGCTCGGGACGCGACTGTCCCGCACCCCAGCAGGTCGACACCCTGTCGGAAGCGATGATCGGTGGGCCAAGATCCTCGAACGCGACACCGGTCTAGACCTACGCACCGTTGCCGGCTCCGGTGCCTCCGGCGGGCTCGGCGCCGGCCTGGCCGCCGGCCTGGCGCCCGCCTACTGCCCCGGTTCGAGGTCATGTTCAACCACGTCGACCTCGACGCCGCCCTCGCCACCGCCGACCTGGTCATCACCGCCGAAGGCGCGATCGATGACCAGACTCCCCGGGGCAAGATCCCGACCGAGGTCGCCCGCTGGGCCAAGCACTACGGCAAGCCCGTCATCGCCCTGGCCGGCACCATCGGCGCCGCTGCCAGGGTCAACTACGACGCCGGCATCGACGCCTACGCCGGCATCCTGCCCGGCCCCGTCGACCTCGAACACGCCCTGTAGCACGGCGCCGAGTACCTTATCGACGCCACCGAACGCGCCCTGCGCCTCATCCTGGTCGGCGCCGCACTCACCGCCGCCTGATGGGTGCAGAGTAATAAATGACTCAGGCTATCGGACCTGAGTGGGCGTTTGAATGGTCCTCCGAAGGCGGTCGAGACGGTCCATGATCGGCGTGACGGCGATCCCGTGCGCGACCACCGAGAGCAGGACCACGAACGCCGCGGCAGCCCATATCTCGTCCCGATCGGGAAAGTTCGCGGCGGTCATCGCGTATGACAGGTAATAGAACGAGCCGATTCCCCGGATCCCGAACATCGCGATGACACTGCGCTCGCCAGACGTGCCCACACCGCCCCACAATGACAGCCCTGCCGCGGCGGGCCTGACCAACAGCACGACGGCGAGCCCCAGCACCGCCGCTTGCCACGTCAGCGATGTGAGCAGTCCCCCGACAAGAGCGCCCCCGAAAAGCACCAGCAACACCACTGTGAGCAACCGCTCGATCTGCTCCACGAAGTCGTGCAGGACCTGGTGGTATTCGTGGGAGCGCTCCGAAGCGCGGATCGAGAGCGCGCAGACAAACACTGCGAGGAAGCCATATCCGCCTACGGCCTCCCCGACACCGTAGGCCAGGAACGTCGCGGCCAATGCGATGAAGCCCTCGGCGTGCGAGGCCAGATGGAAGGTGGATGAGCGGGGGCGAAAGAACAGCCAGCCGAGCAGTCGCCCGATCACGATGCCGACGATCACGCCGACGGCCAACTTGTAAACCACGTCGACGCTGAACCAGCGCCCTATCCAGCGAGCCGGGTTGTTTCCCGCGGTGGCCATCGCGATCGCCGCATAGACGAACGGGAATGCCAGCGCATCATTGAGGCCTGCCTCCGAGGTCAGCGCGAACCGCACCTCGTCCTCGCCGTGCTCGTGCGCGTGCTCGCCAGGCTTGCCGACTTGCACATCAGAGGCGAGCACCGGATCTGTGGGTGCCAGCGCCGAACCGAGTAACACCGCTGAGGCCGGTGCCAAACCGAGCCACCACCATCCAAGCAAAGCAGTGCCAGCGATGGTGAGCGGCATCGCCACCGCCAGCAACCGCCAGGTCGAAGACCACGCCCGCCAGCCGATGCGACGGTCAAGCTTCAGGCCGGCGCCCATCAACGCCACGATCACCCCGAGCTCGGTGAGCCGCACCGCAAGATCGGTGTACTGCAGCGGGTCGGGGTCAGGCAGGCCAATTGGCAGCAGAAACATCACTACGCCCAGGCCGAGAAACACGATTGGCAGGGAAAGCGGTCGGCTCGCAAGCGGTCGAGGCAAGAATCCGGCCAACAGGGCCACGACGCCGACGAGTGCGTAACCGAGGTCGAGCACGTCCACGAAGCGGCATCCGTTCTGGCGACGGCAGATCACCCCGGATTCCCGCTCTGGCAGCCTTCGACACCTGGCGCCGTACGCGCGAGATCTCGTAGGACTCTCGGTCGTCACGGGTGCCGAGCAGACGCGTGGCTTTGACCCACAGCGGGTCGTCTGCCCGGCGCGGCCTACGGACTTGGTCGTGTGTAGTGCGCCATCGCAGCCGTTGCGCGGGTCGATTTACGCTGCAAGCTGTCGGAACGGGGATGGGCGCAGGAGGCTCGGTGCGCCCGGAGGCTCACCACGCGAGAACGGCCCGCTGCTGCGGTGTCGTACGTGCAAGATCACTGGTCAGATAGACGCACGTTGTGTGGTCATGTAGCCGGTAGGTAGGTGTTTATATGGCCGTCAAGCCGTGCTCGTCCTTATCTGACTAGGGTGCATCCGAGCCGGTGGCGCCCATCCCTACCTGCGCGTCGACTAGTTGATGGTAAGCCCCAGATAGCGCCATCAGCTCGTGGTGCGTTCCTCGCTCCACGATCCTTCCTGCCTCCATCACAAGGATGTGGTCGGCATTTCTGATCGTGCTCAGACGGTGGGCGATCACAATCGTCGTGCAACCGAGCGAATCAAGGTGGGACAACACCATCCGTTCCGTAACGCTGTCCAGATCGCTCGTCGCCTCGTCAAGTAGGAGGATGGCCGGGCGATGAACGAAGGCTCGCGCCAGGGCGATCCGCTGTTGCTGGCCTCCCGATAGTGACGCCCCGCCGTCAAGAAGTAGGGTGTCATACCCCATCGGCATGGCGGCGATGTCGTCGTGGATGCAGGCCAGCTTGGCTGCCTCGACGACGGCTTCAAAAGGGATCGCGGGATCGGTGAGGGCGATGTTCTCCCGAATGGTCGAGCCGAACAGATAGGGACGTTGGGTGACGATGCCCAGCTGCCTGCGCAGCGAGTGGACCTCCAGCTCGGCCAGATCCGTCCCATCAAAAAGGATCCGCCCGGCGGTGGGAGTGTAGAAGCCGAGGAGCAGATGAGCGAGGGTCGACTTCCCCGAGCCCGAGCGGCCGGCGATGCCCAGCCGTTGGCCGGGCTGGACCTCGAGCGAGACATCCCTCACCACCGGTGGAGCCAGCAGTCCATAGGCGAATGAGACGGCGTCGGCTCGCACATGCCCGGTGAGGCGACGAGCGGGCGTCACGGTCTGCCCCTCCTGCTCCCGCGGCGTGTCAAGCACGTCGTTGATGCGCTCCATGTAGCTGCGCATCAGCTGCACCTGCAGGCCGGTCGTGACCAGAGCTCCAAGCGGTTCGAGAAAGCCGATTGCCAGGGCAGCGGCAGCGAGCATGGTCCCCAGCGAGATACTGCCCCCCAGGACTTGGTACCCGCCGTAAACCAACACGGCCAGCGGCGAGCCCATCTGGAGGGTGCCCATGACGGCCTCGACCTTCGCGTTCAGCCGGCCCCGCGACAGATCCACGTTAACCTGGTCGACGAATAGTCCCTCCCAGTGCTCGGCCGCTCGCTGCTCGGCACCGGCGGCCTTGAGGGTCTCGATGCCGGCCAATAGCTCGTAGGTGTAGCCCTGCTCTTTGGCCTCGACTTGCAGGCTTTCGGACATCAGGTGTTGGTTACGCCGCCAGGAAAGCAGTAGAACCGCCACTTGGAGCAGGCCCAGCCCGGTCACGAGCGCGGCCAATGGAGGGCTGAGGGCAAAGAGCAGGATAAGGTAGAAGCTCGCCAGGCTGCCGTCCAGCAGGGTCGACATGGCGCTGGTGGTCAGGATCTCGCGCACGACGGTGTTGCTTTGCATGCGCATCATCAGGTCGCCGGCCGACCGCCTGAGGAAGAAGGCGTACGGGAGGTCGACGAGGTGCTCGACGAAGCCCGTCGTCAGGCGTACATCGAGGTACGTCCGGAGCTGGAGCAGGAGGTAGGCGCGCAGCAAAGAGGCGATGAAGTAGTAGCCGACCAGGGCGCCCATGGCCGCCCCGATCACGAAAAGGAGATGTTGGTCGTTGCGGGGAGCGATCTCGTCGACGATCAGCGCGGTCAGTAGCGGAAGGGCAAGTGCGACCAGCCGGATGAGCACCGATACCACGAGCAGCCGGGTAAGTGCCCTGGATTGGCCGAGCAGCGGCCGTAGGTAGCGCCACGTGCCCTTGGTCTTCAGCGCGGAGCGTTGGAAATCATCACCCGGTTCGAAGACTATGGCGACACCCGTGTAGGCGTGGCGGAACGTCGGGATCGACACTCGCCGGCGTCCCAGGGCCGGATCGACGATGTGCACACCCTTTGGCCCCACCCGCTCGAAGACCACGAAGTGGGTGAACTCCCAGTGCAGGATTGAGCCGGGAGGCAGGTGGTCCAAGGCGTCCACGTCGGCGGCCACTCCTCGTGCGCTCAACCCGTACCGTCGTGCCGCCTGGGTCAGGGCGAACGCATCCACGCCGTCGCGGTTTGTACTCGTGATCTCGCGCAGCTCATCCAACGCCACCTGCTTGCCGTGGTAGGCAAGCACCATTGCCAGACAGGCAGCGCCGCAGTCGGCCACCTCCATCTGCCTGATCCAGGGCACTCGCCGGCGCACTAGCTATTCCCCTTCTCCGACGCTCCGCCGAACCCATGCAGCAACACGGAAAACACTGGCTCTGAGCCCAGCACGACCACGGCTCGGCCGGTCAGGCTCGGGGCCGGCGACATCCCTGCTCGGTCCGCTATATCCGGGTCAAGCACCCCGGTGACGAGGATGGCGGGTTGCGGATATGAACCGAAGCCAGCCTGGAGGATGTCGGCGTCCTGGGCTGTGCCAGCGCGAAGTACCCGGGCCGGAACATCCCGCCACCCCGACGGGCCCTCCACCTCGAGGCGCAGCGGACGGCCGCCCTGTAAATCTGAGCCGGCGACGGCCGGCAAGACAGCGACGAATGTCCGTTCTTGCGGGTTGACCAGTGCGGGTCCTGAGGTCCTCTGGTCAATACGAATCAAGAAGGTTAGTGCCAGACCTGCCACCACGAGCGCCAGCACGATCCAGTACAACCATCGGACCCACGGAGTCGTAATCCGCAGCACCGCGCCTGGTCCCCGCTGACGGGACCAATAGTCAAGGGCCTCTTGGCGAAATAGGTCGGCTGCCATGGTTATCTTGAGGGAGTGCGGCGTCCTGCTTGGGAAACATAGAAGCGATCGAGTAGTTCATAGAGGACGAGTTCTTGGGCCCGTTGGGCTGACCGCAGCAGGCGATTGACGTGCATATGAGCGTAGCTCATCGCTACGTCGGTCATGGTCACCGACAAACGCCCGGTATGCGCCAGCTGCCGCAGCTTGGAGGTCACGGGAGCGAGCTGCAGCGACCGCTGGCGCAGGATCTCCAAGCCCGGTGCCAGTTGAGTGGGGGGGTCCTGGCCGGGGTTAAGCAACGCCTCCAGATTGGGCCGCTCCGTTCTGTACCGCTGGCCCACCTGGCCGCGGAAGTTGCCGTCAGCGCCAAACTCTCGGCCGTATCCTTCCCGCGCCTGCCGCGCGACAGACCTCTTCTCCTCAAAGGTAAGCCCGAGATCCTCGAAGAGGAGGTCGATTCCACGTAGCGCTAGCCGCCAGCGGAGGTCCAGCCCGGCATCGCCCGACAGCGATGCCAGGATGGCGAGCACCGCATCACTGTCAGCATGAAAGACCTGCTCGGCCAGCTTAATTGCTGGGTCGCCGCCGTAGCGCTCAACTTCGCGCTCGTAGGTATCAAGCTGCACCCGCCACAGCTGGTCGGCTTCCACGAATGCATCAGCGGCTGCTTGCAGACGGGGCAAGACCTCGTCGTGTAGTCGCTGGGCTGGGCCGTGGAGGCGGACCCGCAGGTGCCAATCGGGATCGGCGTAGCGGATAAAGAACCAGCCGTCGGCGGCGCCGGATGCGAGCGCGGAGCCCACCACCGGTCCGACCAGATGGTTGAGCACCTGGTCGGCGGTCGCCGCACCGGTGTACAGCTTGGCGTAAAGCCACTCCGAGCCCGGTGGAAAGCGACGACAGACTGAAGTCGTGGTCGTTTCTTGTGCTTGACCGGATTCCGGTCCCGTAGGGTCGGCCTGGATGAAGGGAACGATCACCTCGTGCACGAAGCGGCCTTCAGGGCCGGAGACGCAGAGCTCGTCGGGACCGGGGAACATCTCCGTCAGTGCCGCCCAACGCCGCCCCCGGACTTGGTGGGCGAGCGCTTCTATGCTCAGTACGTTGTCGAAGTCGATGACGAGTTCGTTGTCGCCATCGGCGAGGGCCACGTAGCGGGGTAGCTGCCGCTCGGCGCGCCATTGCTGCACAGCTGCGAAGCCCTTGGCGTCCCCCACCTGTCCGAACATGCGCAACTCAATCTCGGTGAGGTTCCAGCAGGCACGGGATAGCACCAGCCTGCCGCTTACGACCCGAGGCAGGAAGGGGGCCTGCTGCAGCGGGCCCCAATCCCACCCCAACCCCTCCACCACGTCCTGATGTTGCAGGTTGCACAAGAAGCGGTATACGCCCAGGCTCCGCCAGCTGTAGTTGTGGGCGGTGGTCAGCCGGGGCACGACCTCGCGCCCGAGGTGGCGGGAGCGCAGCACAACGCGGTCGTCGCGCACCGACACCAAAAGATCCGTGACGGGGATCTGACGGTTTATAGGCGCGCCTGAGCGACCGAGGTAAGGAATCTCGTACTCGCGCAACACCGGCCGGCAGAGGATGTTGCCGATACGGCCCTCGGGGAGGTGCACGATCTCGGCGTACACCCGTTCCGGGTGGCGTGCCTGCTCCGCCTGCAGGTGGGCGCGGACGAACTGGTGCAGCGCCTGGTCGGCATGGCAGAAGCGACCAAGCAGCAGTGCGCCAGACGGACCCCCCACATTGTCGAGCACCACCCGAAAGGCGCCTCGTGAAATGGCCTCATCTGACTCGGCAGCCACGGTCGCCATCACGTGGAAGGCTTCAGGTAGGGCAGGTCGCTGCTCCGAGCTCCACACCTCGAGATCGGAGGCATCGAGGGTGATCTCGCTGGCCCCCTTGGTGAGTGCGCGTGCCAGTTTTCCGAGGAGCAGCGCGTCACGCACGTTCCAGCGTCCCACCTCTTCGTCACCGCCGCGAAACGGCAGCCCGGCCAGCAGAGGAGACGCCTCGGCCAGTGGTGAGTTGTTCCGCTCGAAGCCGATGCCGGTCTCCTCGTCCAGCGCTTCCACGAGAGGGACCTCGCGGGTTTCGTAGCGCTGGAGGAATTCCTCCCGGAATTGGGATAGGCCGTCGCGGGAACGAAGGGGCGCTAGCTGGTGAAGGATCTTCACGCCGCGGGTGATTTCGGCAACCACCTGGCTGCCCAATGTGGCTTTTTGGCCGGGCTTGACCAAGTCAACCTGCACGAGGCGGGACAACTCTGGTTGCGCGGGAAGCTCTCCAAGGAGAGTGGCGATCGCTCGGTAGCGATCGGGCGATGTTCCCAGCCCCTCAATGTCGATCGCCTTGAGAGCGGCCCGCACCTCCTCGAGCCGCACAGCTAGCGGCACTGTTTCTGTGTGCTTGGCCAGCGCTGCCACAAAGCCGTGGACAGGCTCGTCGCCGGTGACCCCTGGGCGGACGTCGGCCACCAGGATTTGGCTGTCGACCAGCTCCCCCACGTACTCCTCGGCCTCGACCTTGGTGATCTCGTCGTCGACCAGCGCATCGACCAGGGCATCCAGAGCCGCTCCTTTCTGGGCGCGCTCGAGCGTCACGGTCAGGTACGGGCTCTTGTCCACCGCGACGAGGTGGTAGGAGCGGCGGTTGGTGGCCAGCTGCGCCTGAGCCAAACGCAGGCGACCAGCTGCCTCGTAGAGGCTGGAATTCGGCTCGTATACGAAGGCCTTGCGGAGTCGAGGGTCACGCTCGACAGCCTCGGCCAGCGCCCACAGGTAATCCATGTCTAGCCGGCTGTGGCGTTGATATCGCTGCCGGGTCTGCAATCGCAGGCGGGTCCCGGCGCCAATGGTGCCGGTCGTGCACCCAGCGAACAAGCCGAAGGGGGTGGCCCGGGCCGTCGCACGGCTGAAGTACGACACCAACGCGGATTCGAGCCTGCGTCCGCGCTTGCTATCGGGCTCCTTCTGCCAGACCTCGAGGGCTTCATCCAAGCTTGGAGAGGCGATGAAGATAGCGTCTCGCAGCTCGGGACGGGTCAGCACCGTCAGAAGCTGATCTCGGAGCCGCGCCCGGTCCCTGGCCAAAGCCTCTCTTAGGCTCTCCGGGTCGCCGAGGGCGGTGACGGCCTCCAGTCCCTCGCTCCAGGTTGCCATTTCCGCGAACGGTAACAACGGCGTTCGTAGGACAAAAAACCCCGATGGGGAGATTCGGGAGGTCTTCGCACGCTCGGTCATGTGCCCGGCACCGAAACGAGCTGGGGCACCGATACCAGGAACATCCGGTCCCACATGGGCTCGATCGGTGTGGTCGCCGCCAACAGAACCAGGCCGATGCCGGCGGCGCCAGCGACGAGGTTAATGCCTGTCCAAGGCCCCTCCTCCCCGAGGTTCTCGTTCCCCTTCACCCACAGCGCCCCATTGCCCTGAGCGAGACGGCAAAACTCGAGTGTGCGCTCGAGCCAGTACCGGGCGGCCCGGCCCAGCTTCGACACTCCCGTCGCTTGATACATTCGGTTGTAGAGGTGAGCCAATCCAGCTGTGCCGTGACAGAAGCCGGCGTCGATGACCCCCGTCTCTGCTACTGGCCGCTCTGCCGCCCGGCAGGCTAATGCCACCGCCTCTCTCTCCCACCCAGGCTCTCCCGCGCCTCGCGCCGCCACCAACAAGGCGGCCGCGATACCAGGATCGCCATAGCACCAGGCGCAGCGGGCAGGCTTGGGCTCGAAGCCTGGTGCTATCCAGGTGGGGAAGGTTGGCCCCGCTTCGGTCGCTACCGCCTGCGCCCAGAGCCACCTCACAGCTCCCTCGAGGAGCGGGCGCACCCTCGCCCGGGACACCCCTGCGGCAGACATCGCGCCAAGGAGCCCGAGGGCCCCAGCCACGCCGTGGGCGACGCCCAGATCACCGACGCCCGACGGAAATTCCTCCTCGACTTCAGGGTGCAATTCCGTCGGCGGTGTCCACCAGTAGATTCCGTTCTCGTCGTATTGCGCGCTTTCCTCAAGTCGCTCGACGACTTGCTGGAGGCACTCGACCGCCAACGGGCGCGGGTACCGTTCCAATGCGTAGACGCCGAGGCCAGTGACGCCAAGAACAAGGTCGTGGGGCGCCGGCCACAACGTGGGGCGGGACAGAAGGCGCGAGACGACGTCGTCAACCACCTCGTTGCGATCCTCCGCATCGGCATCGAGAAGGCGATCCACCAGTTCGGTAGCCCAAGCGACCCCGACAAATCCCTGCCAAAGCGAGCTGCCCATCCCCTCAATTGCCACGCTCTCAATCGCCGTGTCAAGACAGTGCCAAGCGAGGTTGTGAGCCTGGGTACTGCGGCGTGCCTCGGCCAACCAGGCGTAAAGGAGCGCCAAGCCGGCCTGACCCCCGGCTAACGAAGGATCTCGCTCGCTGGGGGCTTGAGAAGCGATGGACTCCGCTATGGTGTCGACGGTCTGGGCAGCTCGCTGCGCTGTCGGACCGGACAACAGGGGGTGCCAGCGAGCCCCGACCCCCGCAGAGCACGTCAGCATATCTCTAGTTCCACTCGCCTCCTACGAGAAGCGGATTTTCTGTTGATGCCGATTGGACAGTTAATCATGTTAGGGCCCTAACACGAATTTGTGCGAGCTGCTCTAGCCGCTAGCGCCCGACTTGGTGGCGCATCCGTTGGCAACGCCGCTGCCCCGACTACCCGGGTTGTGCTTCTTCTTCTTGTCGTGGTGCGGCCTGCTGTGGTGGCCGCCCACGACTTGGGTTAGGTCCGCGTCATCGAGGACCCGCAGCGTCTCCTTCGACAAAGTCAGCTTCCTTCTCACCTTTGCACCCTCCTTATCTCAGCCCGTTGGTCACCTTGAGACCTTCACGGGGAGCCTGTCACCGTCGGGTGGCATGCCTCATAGAGGTCACACCCCGTACGGTCTGCCGCCGCTAGACCACCCTCAAGAACGTCTTTTTCACCCGACCGGGGGACTAAGGTTAAATCTGAGCGGACAAGCTGTGAATTGTCAACACTTGGGAACAAAAAATCTTTGGTGCACCGACCTGCGTTGCGTTGGCCGGCTGTAGTGCCGGGTCGTAGCGTATGGATGCTATTCCGCGTGATGTTGTCACGTACCCATGTAACGCCATTTCCCGTCCGGCTCGCCGCGTTAGAGTAGGCTAGCCTTATTACCCTTCATGGGTCGGCATTCGGACTAATTCAGGCGCTGCCAAACGGCCGCAGGCGACATGGCGAGGCTCCGAGCAATGACGTAGGGAGCCCGCAAGGCGCATTGTTGCACTCACTCTTGCGTCATCACCGGCACATATGTGCCAGCTGTGACAATTAACCTTAAAGGTATATATCCGTTGTGTAGTGCGGTTCGTGCTATTTGCCGGGATCTGCCTAGACGCGAAAACGGCGCCCGGGGCGCTTCAGGGCCGGGTGCGTCGAGACAGAAGAGAGCGGCCGGAGGCGGGCGGCAGTGTGGCCACGTGCCTCACCGGCTGGCGTCACCAGCCCCGTGCGCGCCATTCCACCAGATGCGGCCTCTCGGTCCCGAGGGTGGAGTCTTTTCCGTGCCCGGGGTAGAACCACGTCTCATCGGGGAGCTGGTCGAACACCCGGGACTCCAGGTCGTTCATCAACGAGGTGAAGTCCTCCCGGTTTGTTGTCCGGCCAGGACCGCCGGGGAACAGCGAGTCACCGGTGAACAGATGAGGAGTGCCGTCGCCGTCCCGGTGCAGCAGGGCAATCGAGCCGGGGGTGTGCCCGCGCAAGTGGATGACGTCCAGCACCACCTGCCCAACCGTCACGGTCTGCCCGTGGGTCACTAAACGGTCTGGGGGCACCGGCAACTCGGGGGCATCGATCGGGTGCGCGACAGTCTGCGCTCCGGTGGCGCCGGCGACCGCACCAAGGGCTTGCCAGTGGTCCCCGTGCCGGTGAGTGGTGACGATCGTCCGCAGATCGGGCCGCTCCTGGCCATGGCCCAGCAGGTCCATTAGCCGCTCGGCGTCGTTGGCTGCGTCGATCAGTAACGCCTCGCCGGTGGATCGGCAGACCAGCAAGTAGGCGTTGTTGTCCATCGGTCCGACCGAGATCTTGGTGATGGTCAGCGCGTCCAGGGTCCGCTGCTGCGCCGGACCACCCGGTGCGACCGCGCCGTCGTAGTCCTCCAGGATGTCCACAGCAACCGACCGTATCGCGCCCACGGACCCTCCAAAAGGCTCCCATGTCGGTGGGGGACCGCTGAGTCCGAGACTGTCGGTGCCCCGCATAACATGGGAGGGCCCGTCCGGCCCTCCGACACGCCGGATCCAAAGTGAGCCCAGTGGCTCGAAGGGAACGCAGTGGCTGACCGACTCGTTGTCCGCGGCGCGCGCGAGCATAATCTGCGCGGCGTCGACCTCGACCTGCCGCGCGACAGCCTCATCGTGTTCACCGGGCTGTCCGGTTCCGGGAAGTCCAGCCTCGCGTTCGACACGATCTTCGCTGAGGGCCAGCGCCGGTACGTCGAGTCGCTGTCGGCCTATGCCCGCCAGTTCCTCGGGCAGATGGACAAGCCCGACGTCGACTTTATCGAGGGCTTGTCACCCGCGGTGTCGATCGACCAGAAATCGACCAGCCGTAACCCCCGTTCCACCGTCGGCACCATCACCGAGGTGCATGATTACCTGCGCCTGCTCTACGCTCGGGCAGGGGAGCCGCATTGCCCGCTGTGTGGCGAGCTGATTTCCCGGCAGACCCCGCAGCAGATCGTTGACCAGGTGCTGGCCCTGGAGCCCGGCACCCGGTTCCAGGTCCTGGCGCCGGTGGTGCGGACCCGCAAGGGCGAGTTCGTCGACCTCTTCGTCGAACTGCAGTCCCAGGGTTATGCCCGAGTGCTCGTCGACGGCACAGTGCACCCGCTGACCGATGTACCCAAGCTAAAGCGGCAGGACAAGCACGACATCTCCGTTGTGGTCGACCGGCTGTCGGTCAAGGACAGCGCCAAGCAGCGGCTTACCGACTCGGTGGAGACCGCACTGCGGCTGGCCGACGGCCTGGTGGTGCTCGACTTCGTGGACCGTGACGAGCACGATCCGCACCGGCAGCGTCGGTTCTCCGAGCGGATGGCCTGCCCCAACGGTCACCCCATCGGCGTTGACGATCTGGAACCGCGGTCGTTCTCGTTCAACTCCCCCTACGGCGCCTGCCCGGAGTGCACTGGTATCGGGGTGCGCAAGGAGGTCGACCCCGAGCTGGTGGTGCCCGACGAGGAGCTTTCGTTGGCCGAGGGCGCGATTGCGCCGTGGGCTACCGGGCAAACCTCGGACTACTTCCAGCGGCTGCTCGAGGCGCTAGCTGAGACTGTCGGGTTCCGGGTGGACCTCCCGTGGCGGCGGTTGCCGGCCAGCGCGCAGAAGGCGGTGCTGCATGGCACCGATGGCCAGGTGCATGTCCGTTACCGCAACCGCTACGGCCGCGAGCGTGCCTACTACGCCGCCTTCGAAGGCGTCATCCCGTTCCTCGAACGCCGGATGAGCCAGACCGAGTCGGAATACATGCGCGAGAAATACGACGGCTACATGCGGGAGGTGCCCTGCCCGACCTGCCGCGGCACCCGGCTCAAGCCCGAGATCCTGGCCGTCACCCTTACCCATACCAGGGACGGCAAGAAATCCATCGCCGACGTCTCCGCGCTGTCGGTCCGCGATGCCGCGGCCTTTCTCGACGGCCTGCTGCTGGACACGAGGCAGGCGATGATCGCAGGTGCGGTGCTCAAGGAGATCCAGGCCCGGCTGCGTTTCCTGCTCGATGTCGGGCTGGACTACCTATCCCTGGACCGTGCCTCGGCCACGCTGTCCGGTGGTGAGGCGCAGCGGATCCGGCTGGCTACCCAGATCGGCTCCGGGCTGGTCGGAGTGCTCTACGTGCTCGACGAGCCGTCGATCGGCCTGCACCAGCGGGACAATCACCGGCTGCTGGCCACCCTCACCAGGCTGCGCGATCTGGGCAACACCCTGATCGTGGTCGAGCACGACGAGGAGACCATCCGCACCTCTGACTGGGTGGTGGACATCGGTCCGGGCGCGGGGGAGCACGGCGGTCAGGTGGTGCACAGCGGTCCGTTTCATGAGCTGGAGCAGCACGACACCTCGATCACCGGCGCGTACCTGTCGGGCCGGCGCAGCATCCCGGTACCGGCTGTCCGGCGTCCGGTGGACCGGTCGCGACGGCTGACTGTGATTGGGGCGCGCGAGCACAATCTGCGCGGCATCGACGTGTCCTTCCCGCTCGGTTGCCTGATCTCGGTCACCGGAGTGTCCGGCTCGGGCAAGTCGACGCTGGTCAACGACATCCTCGCGACCGTGCTGGCGAACCGGCTCAACGGTGCCCGTCAGGTGCCCGGACGGCACACCCGGGTCACCGGTCTGGACGAGGTCGACAAGCTGGTCAAGGTCGACCAGTCACCGATCGGGCGTACCCCGCGGTCCAACCCCGCGACGTACACCGGCGTGTTCGACCGGATCCGCAAGCTCTTCGCCGCCACCACCGAGGCGAAGGTCCGCGGTTACCAGCCAGGGCGGTTCTCCTTCAACGTCAAGGGCGGTCGCTGCGAGGCCTGTGCCGGCGACGGCACCATCAAGATCGAGATGAACTTCCTGCCCGACGTCTACGTGCCGTGCGAGGTTTGCGGGGGTGCCCGGTACAACCGGGAAACCCTCGAGGTGCACTACAAGGGCAAGACCATCGCCGAGGTGCTCGATATGCCGATCGAAGAGGCCGCAACGTTCTTCGAGCCGATTTCGGCAATCCACCGCCACCTCAAGACACTGGTGGACGTCGGGCTGGGCTACGTTCGGCTCGGTCAACCGGCGCCGACGTTGTCCGGCGGGGAAGCCCAGCGCGTCAAGCTGGCCAGCGAGCTGCAGAAACGCTCCACTGGACGCACCGTCTACGTGCTCGACGAGCCCACCACCGGCTTGCATTTCGAGGACATCCGCAAGCTGCTCGGCGTTATCAACGGGTTGGCCGACAAGGGCAATACCGTCATCGTCATCGAGCACAACCTGGATGTGATCAAGTCTTCGGACTGGGTGATCGACATGGGCCCAGAGGGCGGGGCGGCCGGTGGCACCGTGATCGGCGAGGGTTCGCCCGAGCAAGTCGCCGCTATCGACACCAGCTACACCGGCCAGTTCCTGCGCGCGGTCGTCGACGCGCAGCATCCAACGCCGCGGCGGCGTCGCCGGGTCACCGCCGCCGCAGGCTTATAGCACCACCCCTCACGCCATGCAGCGGTGTGTTGCTGGAACTGCTAGTCTGTCGGCGCGACCAGCTTCCGCTCCGGCGGAAGCGGCAAGTGGAGCCTGCTCCCACCCGAACCGCTGCTAGGGCGGCCGGGTCCGGTCCTGGAATCCAAGGTGGATTTCGGCGTTACGTCGTGTGTAGGCGAAACACACGCGGCGTCGATCGGTCGGATCTGCGGGTCCCGCACGCCAACTGGAGTGCGGGACCTTGTTGCGTCCGGGGGTGTCAGTGGGCACCGGGGGTCAGTAGGCAGGGCCCCGCCTGCTCGGTCGCGCCGTGGATAGGACGACTGAGGAGGCCACATCACCGTCGAGACACGCATCAACGAACGCATCCGCGTTCCCGAGGTCAGGTTGGTTGGTCCGAATGGCGAGCAGGTCGGCATCGTCCGCATCGAGGACGCGCTGCG
>JALZDU010000335.1 GCA_030862405.1 Actinomycetota bacterium
GCGAACGCCCGGCCAGTGGCCAGCGCCCCAGCCCGGTCACCGGCAGTGGCCAGCCGTCGCAGCAGCACGCAATGCGCCGGCTCGGCGAGCGGGGTCAGCGCGCAGCGCAGCCGAGACCAGCGCACGGCCGCTGCGGCGTCACCGCCGGTCTCGGCGCGCTCAGCCAGCCGATCCAGCAAGCCGGCGTGCCGTGCCTGGTGCTCCGCCCGAGCGGTCCGCGCCCACTCCTCGTCCAGGTCGGCCAGCAACTCACCCCGGCACTGCGCGACCGCCAACCGGTCCTGACCCGCGGCGGCCAGCGCGGCGACCTCGGCAACGTCGACCCGCAGCGCCTCCGGGCACAGCCCAACGGTGCTCCGCGAGGCCTCCAGCACTTCCTCGCCCAGGGCGCGGCGCAGCGCCCACACCGCGGTCCGCAGGCTGGCCCGCGCCGCCGGCTGCGCCACGTCGGGCCACAACCGGGCGGCCAGCGCACGTTGCGCGCGAGGTCGAGGGCGCTGAGCGGGCCGAGTGGTGGGAGCGGGCCGTGGCGGCATACCCGCCCTACGCCGAGTACCAGAAGAAGACCGACAGACAGATCCCGGTGTTCGTGCTCGACTCGAAATGACGGGCAGGGCCGACAGCACCCCGGACTATGTCCTCGCCCCCTATGTCGTCTCTGGCACCTGCCGCCGACCGCCCTGTATTGCCGATGAGCGGGCGCGTCGCAGTCCTCATCAAGGGAGACGATCCCACGGCCGCTGCGGCGCTCGCCGAGGCACGGCTCAGTGAGGCGGCGCAGACTATCGCCTGGCTGACTGCGCCCTGCGACGCGTTGAAGTTCTCGAGTCCGTCCGGATGCACAATGCGCCAGCCAATTCGGAGGTATAGGGAGACCAAGCACGAGGGCAGCGCCGCCGTTATCGAGCTTACGGCCTTGGTTCTGGCTGCGCGGGGGAGCCGCGCCAGGTCCGCGGTGCCGGGTGGTGACGCGAGACCGCGGCCCGAGCAGATCGTTGAGCATGTTGCGATCGCCGCCCGGGAGGCGTTTGAAGCTGGCTTGATGCTGATCATGTTTGGCACTGTGCTGGACTCCGACTGTTTCAGCGGTGGAGCTTCGGGCGCGCTGGTGAGAGGTGTCGGTGCGCAACGTCGCCTCGGCCACGGGGTCAGGGATGCTTTGACCGCGCTCTTTGACAGCAGGTAACCACCGTGTGAGGAACCTTGGGTGTATCAAGCCTGGGCGCGGATGTCTCTGTATCGGTGAGCGAGCCGTGATCGGCTCTCGGACGAGCATCACAGGAGCGGTTATGGATCGTCTCACGGGCGCGTTGGCATTCTTCGACATTGGTAACACGCTTGCCTCGGTCACGATCTCATCGAGCGGTGACCGGATCGAGAAACTCGCGGTGTATCCGTATGTGCCTGGGGTGCTTGGTGAGCTCCGTGATCGCGGTGCTCGGCTGGGGGTCATCTCGAATCGCGGTCCGTTACCCGCCGCAGACGTCAACCAAGCGCTTGAGGCTGCGGGCCTGTGGACTTTCTTCGAGCCCGAGTTGCTGATCTACAGTCCGAAGGACTCACCGCGCATTTTCGAGCAGGTGGCGGCGCAAGCGGGCACCCCAGACCGCCTCCTGTTCGTCGGTGAGGACCCAGGTGAGCGTTCTCAGGCGTTGCAAGCGGGTTTCTTGGTGGCGCCGCACCCACAGCTGGCCTTGGCGGTGTTGGGTCAACAGGCCCCTCTGCGTTATGTCCGCATCACGGTTCCCGGGGTCCATGCCGGTGAGGACTGGCGGGCCCAGCTGCGGGACCTGCCGCTGCTGCCCTTGCACGTCTCGGGCGAGGCCGGCGCGACAGTTTACGCGATCGCGACGACGGCGGCGGCGGCGCGGCTTGATGACCTCGGTTTTTGGGTGGATCGCCTGGGCACCGAGGACGAACCGCTCACCACCGATTTGTACCTGCTGCGTGACGACCGTCAATTCGGCAGCGGCTTTCTCACCTTGGACGGGAACTCCACGGACTTCTTCGAGGCGGGACCCGCTTCACGCAGTGTCCTCGCTTCTACCGAGGAGGGCCTTTTCGTCGCCGTTGCGGCCGGCGGCTCGGTGGAGAGTTATCACTTCAGCGGTGCACAGCATGGGCACAACCTCAAGCTCGTGCCGTCTGCGGCGTTGATCGAGAACTTCGATGGCGGCGCGGGTTTGGCGGAGGCGCGGTTGGCCGCGGTGGCTATCACCCCAGCGGAGAAGGAGATCCTGGACTCGAGGATCCAGCCCCAGCATCTCGCCGGCCACGTTGAACGGTACGCAGGAGCCCAGCCGGCCGGTTCCAATGGTGTTGTGATCAAAAGTCGGCACATTCATCACGCGGACAATGCGGCGGCCGTCACGACGCTGGTCGCTGATCTGGAACGGATCGGAGCAGGGCGATTCGCCGTTCACCGACACCGGTTCACCCACGAGGGTCGCCCGTTGGACAACGTCGAGGCCGAGCTGCCCGGCAACGGGCTCGACGGGGTCGTACTGGTCACGGCGCACATGGACTCCACCGCGGCCCGCCAGGCCGGGTACCAGCCCGCAGTGGACCTGGCTCCGGGGGCCGATGACGACGCGAGCGGGGTCGCCGGGGTACTCGCCGCCGCCGACGCGATCGGGGCGTTGGACGCCACACAGCGCGCGCCACGCCGCACAATACGATTTGTCTTGTTCAACGCTGAGGAGCACGGCTTGGTGGGAAGCAACGCCTATGCTCGTGACCAGGCCGTTTTGGGCACGCCGATCGTTGCCGTCTTGCAGATGGACATGATCGGATACGACGTGCTGCCCGGGCGCACATTCGAGCTGCACGCCGGGTTCACGCCCTCGTCGGCGGTCGAGGCGCGGTCGCTGGCTTTGGCGCAGATGATCGCGGAGCTGGTGCCCCAGGTATCGCCGGCCCTACCAGCTCCGCAGATCTATCCTGTCAGCGGCGAGAGCGATCCCGCGGAACGTCGCAGTGATCACTACAGCTTCCAGCTGCAGGGCTATACGGCCTGCCTGGCGTCAGAGGATCTGTTCGCCGGTCCGGGAAGCGGTGCGCCGCCGGCGGAGATGAACCCGAATTACCACTTGCCCACGGACGTGGTGATCAATGCTGGGTATGCGGCGGACATCGCTCGCCTGGTCACCGCCGCAGCCTGGATTGCCGCCACGCAATAAAATTTTCGACTATTCGTTGCTAAGCGATGCGGAAGGTGTGTTGAATGTCTCCATCATTGCAAACATTTCACTATCATGTTGGGGAAGACGCGGAATTAGGGCCCGACGCGACAGCACGTTCTCCGGAGTCGTTCCTAGCCCCGGCACCCGTCGGGATGGAAGCGGACACGCCCGTCGTGTTCTTCAACAGCAACGAGGCAGCGGCCAGGTACTATCTCGACCAACTTCTCCAACGCGACGACCGCCCGGCACTGCGGTCGGTGCTGGAATCTGAACGGCCAGAGCGCGTGCCTGGTCTGGTGGTCCAAAGCGAACAGGACCTGCGTGCGGTGGGAACCCATCAATTACGTTTTGCCCAGACACACCAGGACATTCCCATTTTTGGGGCCAGTGCGGTGGTCGAGCTCACCCAGACACGGGACCTCGTGAGCGTGAACGCACAACTGGACGAGGTCTCCGGTGTCGATCCCGTTGAGTCCCTTAGTCGCGCCGAGGCGCTGGAGCGGGTGGCGCAGTACACCGGTGTGGCCATTTCCCCCGAGGCCGGCGTGAGCGCAAGGCTGAACTTCTACAAGGACCAGGAGTCCGAGTCCTGGCACCTGGCGTGGTTGTTCACCGAGCTACCCGCCGAGCCGCCCGACACCGGCGAAGATACCCATGCCGATGCCGACGTGCTCGGCGGCCACGGCTTGGGGCCGCGGCCGATCCCACCCAGCTTCAACTACCTCGTCGATGCCCACGACGGCGAGATCCTCTTCTTCTACAGCGCCGTGCCCACCGCGTTGCCGACCCCAACCCGGTGCCAGGGCATCGACGAGAACGACAACGAGCAAACGTTTTTCGGGCAGCTGGCCGCATCCACCGGCACCACCTGCCAGCTAAGCGACCCACTCCGAGCGGTCCGCACCTTCGATTTGCAGTTCGCTGACATCGACCGCAATCCTCCCGTACCGGATCGTCCCGTTGAGGCGGCCAGCAGCGACTACGGCATGACTAACCGCGCCGCCGTTTCCGCCCATCTCAACGCCTCGCGTGTGCAGGATTTCTACAAGTTGGTTCTGCAGCGAGATGGCATCGATGACAAGGGCATGGACCTCATCTCGTTAGTCAATGTCACGGCCGCGAGCATGCAGCCTCCTCCCAGCCTGCTCAACGCCTTCTGGTTTGACCGCAAGATGTGGTATGGCCAGACCATGCGTGGCGGCCGGCTCGTCAGCCTTTCTCGCTACCTGGACGTCATCGGGCACGAACTCACCCACGGAGTGATCGAGTCGACGTCGAACCTGGTGTACGCCACCCAATCCGGCGCGCTCAATGAGTCCTTCGCGGACATCGCCGGGGTCATCATCAACAACTGGTACACAGCTCCGGACCCGAAGGATGTCGGGACCTGGAACTGGGAGATTGGCCCAGGGCTTCGAGACGACGGACGCCCGCTGCGGGACTTCGCCGACCCCTCCCGCACCGGACACCCCAAGCACATGAACAACTTCCGGCATCTGAGGCCCGGCGAGCGCCCAAGCCGCGCCAATGACCAGGGCTGGGTTCACTTCAACAGCAACATTCACAACAAGGCTGCCCACAACCTGCTCACTATGACAAAAGGGTCGACTCGGGTGTTCAGCGTCCAAGACGTCGCGGTGCTGACATACCTGGGCATGGCGCGTCTTGCTCCACTGGCCACCTTTTCCGATGCGCTCCAAGCGGTCGTGGACGTCGCACAAACCTATTTCGGCGGCAACGCGGACAAGAAAGATAAAATTGAGGCGATCCGCGAGGCCTACCAGCTCGTCGGCATCACGTGAGTTATCACGCGCAAGGCATTGTCCCTCCGCGGCGCTGTGGCGTTAACTGGATGTGGTCAGACTTGACCAGATTAATGCCTGACTCAGATAGCGAGGGCCAGTTCAGCAAAAGACGCAGACAGCCCACGCTTTGGTTCAGTTTCCATTCCGAGTTCATGAACAGTACCCGGCAGGAACGTCCGTAGTGCACAGGAAGGGAGTGCGACGTCAATGGTTGCGCCGCCCAACGTATTCTCCTTTGATTTGCAAGCCGCGAGGCAGGCGGCTTCAAATTGGCTGGCTCAGACCGATGTCCGTGAGCGCAAGACCAGCGCTGCCCGGGAAGGGCGCTACGATGTCGCCGAGTCGAAATATCGGCTCGCGAAGTGGGTAAACCGCCGTCTCGGACAGGTGAGGGATTCCCTGCCCGACCCCGTGGCTTTGCCGGAGTCCTTGGCGGAGTTGGTGAGCCAGCCGCCCGTTACCCCGAGGGAAATCGACAATCAGCTTGTTGAGCGCGTGATTGGGGCCACGCGAGACTTTCTCGCGGTGGCCTTTCTGGACAGGGCAGTGCAGGCTGCGCGCTCGGTCGGCCGGATTGAAACCCGATTACCCGGTGGCCGTCGCGGCTATGGTACCGGCTTTATGGTGTCTTCCCGGCTGCTGCTGACGAACAATCATGTGCTTGCTACGCCGGAGCTGGCGGCTAACAGCACTGTTGAGTTTGATTACCAACTGGACTACATGGATCAGCCTCTGAGCATCCATCGTTTTGTTGTTCAACCTGATCGCTTCTTCGTAACCGACAAGGCGCTGGATTTTTCACTCGTCGCCGTGGCGCCCACTGCTTCGACAGGGCAGGCTTTGGCCGACTACGGCTGGTGCCCCTTGATCAAAGAAGAGGGGAAGATCCTCGTCGGTGAGCCGATTAACATTGTTCAGCATCCGCGTGGTGAGATGAAGCAAATCGTGATCCGTGAAAACCTTCTGCTTGACCTGATGGAAGATGCGCCTTTTGCTCACTACCAGGCCGATACGGAGCCGGGCTCGTCGGGTTCGCCGGTGTTCAACGACCGCTGGGAGGTGGTGGCCCTCCACCATTCAGGTGTGCCAGCGACCGATGCGCAAGGCCGTTTACTCGATGTCGATGGCGGCATCTGGGAGGACGGCGATGACCCGCAGCGACTTGCCTGGATCGCCAATGAGGGTATCCGAGTTTCACGTCTGATGGCCTTCATTGAGAACGCGCCGATCGAACCGCACGAGCAACGTCTGCGCGATGATCTGCTGTCGGGCCGAGAGCCCTTGCCGACCCGTCGACGGCTCGGGGTCGACAGCGGTACTGGGGAGGTGCAGACGCCATCGCATGGGTCTGTGCCTACCTCAACAAGCGCCGGTGCGGTCCCTTCGAGTTCGGGCATTGTTTCGTCGTCCCCAGAAATCACCTTCACCGTGCCTGTTCAGATCACGGTTAGCGTGGGCGTCGCAGGGCCGGGCAACGTGGCCGTTTCTGCCACGTCGACAGCGGCGCCGCCGCTTCTAGAGGCCATACAACCGGACACGGATTATGCAGCCCGTCCCGGCTACGACGCCAACTTTTTAGGGTTTGCCGTACCACTACCAGACCTGACTGATGCTATCCGTGTCAAGGCGGTGCAGATAGAAGGAGCCACGCCCAACCGCTACGAGCTGAAGTACCATCACTACAGCGTCATCATGAACGCCGAGCGGCGTCTTGCGTTCGTGGCGGCGGTGAACATCGACCCGCTGGCTGCTGTCAACCATCGACGCGAAGGAAACGATCGCTGGTTTTTCGACCCGCGTATCGACCGCGACCTCCAAGCTGGCAATGAGTTCTACGCTTCCAATCCACTTGATCGCGGCCATCTCGTGCGCCGCGCAGACGCCGCTTGGGGCGCTTCAGACACCGAGGCAAAGCGAGCTAACGACGATACGTTTCACTTCACGAATTGCACTCCCCAACACGAGGTCTTCAACCAGTCGACAAAAGCGGATCAGCGCGGCCTGCGACTGTGGGGAAATATCGAAGAACACATCGCCCAACAAGCCGAGCATGGTGCACGACAGCTTTGCGTTTTCAACGGGCCGGTGTTTCGAGACGACGATCGCAAGCATCGCGGCCTCAAGCTGCCCCGCGAGTTCTGGAAGATTGTGGCCTTCAGCACAACGGCAGGGATGCCGTCTGCTGTCGCTTTCATCCTTAGCCAGCACGACTTGATCAAAGACCTACCACCCGAAGAGTTCCAGGTCGGCCCCTATGCCTCATTCCAGGTGAAGATCCTCAAAATCGAGCAGCTCACAGGACTCGACTTCAGTCAACTAAAGACCCACGACCCACTGGAATCCACTGTCCACGAAGCCTTCCTCGAAACCGGTACGCAATTCGTCCCCCTGTCCAGTCTAGCGGAAATTGTGCTCTAAAATGCCGCGTTGGCAACCGCCAGAATCTGATCCAAGCGCCTTCGGAAGAGGCTGCGATCCTGGCTCTTGACACCGGGTCAAAGGCAAGACCTTCCCGTTGCACCACGGCGCGAGTAATCCCGGTGGAGCATCCGGTTATGGGAACTCACAATGTCCACACATGCCGATGAGTGCGCACGCGATCCCATATGCGTGAGCCTGCGGTGTCCTGCACGGACGTCCGTGCTCGGCGCGGAGTAGTGGCGCGTTCAGTCGAGGTACACCGACTTCCCAGCCGGCGATGGCCGTAGCTTTGGGTCGCGCAGGTGTCCTGGATGGCGCACTCTGCGGCAATCTTCATTGGGTGGGGCCTATGGAAAATTTCTGCCGGGCACCAGGGTTACCAGCAACGTTTCGGAAGAAATTCCCGAGGGAGATGCACCGCAACGACGATCACCCCATCGGCGCCTCTGTCCCCTCGACGGCGATCACGCGGCCCCGGGACGTCCGCAGCCGGATGGGGAGCGCTTCTTGGTAGTCCTCGGAGTGGTACCAGACCCGGGCGGCCTCGATGCTCTCGAATTCGAGGACGACGATCCGTCCCGACC
>JALZDU010000203.1 GCA_030862405.1 Actinomycetota bacterium
GCCAGTACCCGACCCCGATCATGCACCGGTGAGAACCCCCGACGGGCCAGCGCCCTCGACAGCGCCCCGGTCAGACCGGTGCCATCGGCGATCAGCCGCACCGCGGCCGACCCCGTGTGCGACACCACCCCCTGCCCGGCGACTTCGACGGACAGATCCTTCGACCACGCGGTACTCTCCACCTGAAAGTGCTCCGATCTGGGCCGCAATGAGGTCTTCGACACCCTCATCCTCCCAGCTCAGGAGCACTTTTCCATTCACGACACGCGGCCAAGCAAGATCGCTGTGAATTCTCAGGGCCGAGGAACCGGTCGACGTTGGCGATGGTCTTGCGGTCTCGTTCTTCGAGCGTCCGCTGGTCGCGTTCGGCCGCCCGGAGCAGCAGGGCGATGTGCAAAGTCGTTTCTGCTGGTCATGGGAAGTTTTGGGGGCTGGTGTCTAGGCCGAGGATGGTCCGGAGCAGGGGTGGGCTGTTCTTGGTCTTCCGGATGGTGGCGGCGATGCGGGTGTGGCCGGCTTGGCGGATCAGTCCGATCACGAGGTTACGCGGGGTGGCCATGATCCGGGGCCGGGAGGCGGTCTTGACCTGGGAGGCGTCCTCACGGAACGTCACATCACGCACCCAGTGGATCTTGTTCTCTATGGACCAATGCCCTCGGACGTAGGTGGCCAAGTGCTGCGGGGCGGCCTCCCTCGAGTGCAGGCTGGTGACCCCGAGCACCGCGACCGCGGTCTGGACCTGGACTGTCTTGTACCGGCGGCTGTTCTTGTGAGGTTTGCGGACCTTGCGGGTGGTGTAGCGCTCGATGAGGAACACCTGGGCCGCATGGGGGAACCCCAGTTCATCCGGGGCGTCGGTGACCTGGATGGTGCGGACCTCCCGGCGCCCGTGCCCGGTGTCGACGGTGCGGTGGGTGACCGGAACACTGGCCCAGTCCAGGCTGTTCAGCCGGTCATACAGGCCCTTGGTGTTCTGTTTGACGATCATCACGTGGTGCGCGAGGAGCTCTTCGGTGATGAACCGGGCGTGGGCGCGGACGGTGTGGGCGGCGTCGGCGGTCAGCACCCATCCCCCGAGGGGCAGACCGCGCAGCAGCGGTTCGAACTCGGGTACCTCGTTGGTTTTCGGGCCGATCAGCCGCTCCGCGACCACGGTGCTGTTCTGGTGGGTGGCCGCGGCCAGCAGGTAGGGGATCTGCCCATCCTCGCCGATCGCGCCCCGGACTGCCTTGCCGTCAACGGCCAGAGCGGGCAGCAGCGCCGGGCCGTCCACCGGCGCACCGACGGGGCCGATCCCGGCCTGGGCGCCCAGCCAGGCACCCGTCCGGTCGGCCAGCCCCTGGGCGCCCAAAGCGGCAAAGACCCGCTTGATGGTGTCCGGGTGCGGCCCGACACACCGGCCGGCGGGGCCGTGGCGGGCACCCAGCGCGCTCAAGAGGTCCGGGTCGGCGTGGGTGACCCAGTCGGTGATCTCGACCAGGCTCACACACCCCGACCCCACCGCCGCCGTGCACAACCCCAGAATCCTCGCCAGCGAATGCCGCACCCCCCGCCTGTCGCGGGGGTCAGCAACCCCGGCGAAACACTCCAGCAGGCCACCCCCGCCGCCGCGGTGCAGCAGCCCCGCCCGTCCGGCCAGCACCGCCACCGCCGCTTCCGCCACGCAGGCGTCGTCCTCGGTGGGCATCGCAACGGACACGGACATGACAGACTGCGCAGGCAACGGAGCCACCGATCAGACGCAGGACCTTGGACAGCCCCGTGTCCTACCGGGGCTCCGTTGCCCGCACCGGCCGACACACCGCGCCCGTGATCAACCTGTGATCAACAGTTGGACGTCACGAACCCCCCGCGGTAACGCCACCCCCGACCCACCGCCACTCCACGCCCATCACACAACGTCACCAGCGGTGCGGTGCCAGCCCCAGGCCGATCTCAGCGCCATTATTACCCGTCGTAACCGACACCCGGGCGCCGCCGGGCCATCCACAACCCCGCCCCCCACAGCACAGCGCCACCAGGACAGAAGCTCCAAGCTCCCTCCAACTGCCGCTGAGCTGGGAAAAAGACTTTGCACGTCGCCCTGCCGGAGCAGCCCCCCGATCCGAGCGACCGTGCTGACGCTGACGTGTAGCAGGATCTCCGTGGGCGCGCGACCAGCACGGCCCAGCAGCTGGGACCGCAGTTGCTCACGGTCCAGCGCGGTCCCGAACGGGTCGAGGAACGCGAACAGCGCGGCACCCGACGTTGCTGGCAGCAGGCCGGGCAAGTGGGCGCCGAGGTCGCCTTCCAGGGTCTGGTAGTTCACCCAGGTAGCCCCGACCTCGGTGAGTACCTCGCGGAGGCGCGCGCAACGATCCGGGTGCTGCTCGACGAAGATAGCTGTGACTTTCCGTAGCTTGCCGAGACGCCGCGCAGCCTGCACGAACAACAGCGGAGAGCCCGGTGACCCGTCGTCATACCGGCCGGGCCCGGCGTACCCGTCGAGGAACACCACCCGACCCGACGTGATCGAGCCCGCCTTGCCCGCGAACACCACCGGGTAGCGCTTAAGGATGCCATGCTTGAACGCCGCAGCGGTGCGCTGCTGCGCGAAAAACTCCTCGCTCGCGGACATGATCTCACCCCGCCCCGACCCCGTTACCACATACGGTAACAGCGCGTGACAGGCGACAACATGGCCAGAACGCGACGGGGCCGGCGCCCGGGTGAAGGACACCGGGCCGATCGAACTGCAGGACCACGGTCGTAATCGGCAGTCGGTGCGGCGGGCACTCAATCCATAATCGCTTGGCACTGGTGTTGGCTACGTTATCAACTACACATCATTGCCACCGAGTGCCCCACCGCTGCGAGCGTCGTCACCTACCTCAGATTCAACTAGGGAACGTCCTGGGTCAGCGCGTTGATCATCCGTTCGCCGCGTTCGGTGCCGTAGGTGGCGATCAGCGTGGCACGGAAATCCGTCCACTGTCGTCGGGTTTCGATGATGGCGCCTGTGACAGCCTTCTGCGCGTTGGTGCCCACCCTCCCCCGTGGGGTCGTGGGGTCAGTCGCCGCTCCCGAGGTCGGGTCGATCAGGGCGTTGTCCTTGTTCAGGCAGGCGTGTGTGATCCTCCCATTGGTAGCGGGGCAATTGTCGCGGGGAATGCCCAGCGTGGTCTTGAAGAACCCGGTCGTCAGATCCAGCGGCACACTGATCGCCGCTGGGTTACGGAGGTCGAGGACCGGGCTCGGCGCTGGTAGGTTCAGTCCCGGCGGGTTGTCGATCGTGATGGGGCCGGGCCCCGCCGCGTCGGCCCAGTTGCTGTGGGAGTAGAAGTCCTGAATCCCGTGCAGCGCCCGCCCGAACCCCTCAATGGTGTTGCACTTCGCCCTTCCGGGGAAACCCCCGGTGAACGTGCAGTCGATCCTCAAGTTGACCTGGTCGCCGTCGAGGGTCCCGTCAGGATGGAGGAGCGCAGCGGCCGCGGTCTGGCCCTGGTCGAACCGCACACGTTGGTGGTTCACACAGGCTTGGAGCTGCGCCGTGGCCTGGGCACGCGTCTGTGGGTAACCCGGGGCATTGAGGAAGTCAGCGTCGTCGCAGTGCGCAGCTGAGTTGAAGATCTCGTCGGAGTCGGGTGACCCCACGGCGCCAAAGGTCCCGGTTTTCCCGGCGAGCTGGTCGATCGACTTCGGCTCGAAGCACGAGCCGTCGGAAGGTACCCCCGCCGGGCACGCGAGCGCAGCCCGCGTGACGCGCTCGTGCTCGCTGCGCTGACCGAACCCGTTGATCGTGCCAAAACCGAAGGCGGGACGGACGGACGCCGTTGCCGACGTGACCAAGACGGCGATGGCGAGAGACAGGACCACTAGACTACGAGGTGTTCTCACAACTCCGCCTTTCACAGGTTGACTCTTGGTCGAGCTGCGTGCCGCCACGCGGTCGTAGGGCAGCTGCCGCCGGTGACTAGTGGGCCAATCCAGTTGAACAGCCCGAAGATCCAGCCGATCAGCGCGCCCGTGACCGCACCCGAAGTTGCATTACGCCACGCAGCGCCACTGTAGGTCAGCCGGCCGGTGACCTGTCCAATCATTGTTGTCGTGCCCGACGATGGCGAGCCGCTCCACCGCGAAGCCGATGTCGGACAGATGATCCACGACGCGTCGGCATAGGCATATGAGTCGAATACACTGATTGCGCTCCGGGCGCGTCGTCCGGCGTCCGCCCGCCCGCCCTGCCAGGAACGATCGCGTCGGGAGGGTGTTGCATCCCCGCCTCCTGGCTGGTCGCCGACGTGGGTCCAGTCGTGGTGGGTCGACTGCTTGGGCGGGTGGGTCAGAGTCGCTTTCGGGCGGCGTGGAC
>JALZDU010000258.1 GCA_030862405.1 Actinomycetota bacterium
GGACGAAGCTCGTCAACGCGGGCTCAAAAACGAACCCGGCCAGCCGGGTACCCCAAGCGCGTCGACGACGGTGGCTGACTACTGACGTCAACCTGCAGCTGCGGCAGCTGCGGATGACCTGGAGGGATGAACCATGACGAGCAACGACATTGTCACCCGCGCCGATGGGACACAGATCGAGCTGGGCCCTGTCGGCCAGGGGATCGTCTTCGAAAACGAGCAAGTACGGGTGTGGGAGATCAGTCTCGAACCCGGCCAGCGGCAACCATGGCACCGACACGACAACCCGTACCTGGTCATCGCGATCGAGGCGGCCGACAACCGGATCGACCCGATCGACGGGGACGCTCAGTTTCAACACGAGCCCGTTGGCGGCGTGATCTACCGCGAGGCCGGCGAGACGCACATGCTCACCAACAACGGCCAGACCCGCTACCGCTGCCGGCTAATCGAGCTGAAGCGTGTCGGCGACAACGGCGAATGCCGGCACACGGAAGAGCCCGCATGACCGTGCCGGCGGCTACCACGGTGAGACGGATGCACACCCGGTCGCCGGGTTGGTCACACCGCCGACCTTCGCGTCGAGGACGCAGCGGGGTTGCAATCAAGAGATCAGGTCAGACACCAGGTCCAAGATCGCCACCCCACTTTATCCCCACGTTGGGCTCGGAACTGGTGAGCAAAGGCCGGTACCGGCGAGTATTCGTGGTGTGCTAACGCCGCAGCCAGCGGGTACTGATGCGCACTGGCCGGAACCAACCAGCTGGCTCGATCTTAAATCGCAGGATTGTTAGTTCGCGGGCGACTGATGCTGCGCACGTATTCGCTCCGCGATCGACCAACGGTCGACCCTTGGCCCCGGCACTGCCGGTCCTTATTTCGTGGGCCAGTTGGGATGGCTGGTGGCTGGCTGATTGGACTCAGAGATCAATCCTGACTGAACTGATCGTCTGCACGTGTGCGCCTGAGGAAGTACAGCAACCGTGCCCCAGCAGTTAGACGATGTCGGACCCCGCAACGTCGCGACGATTTGTGCTGACTGTGCCGCCACGAGGTGAAAGAGTTGGAACGACGATGTCGGTCGCGTGTCGAGCGCGCCCGACCGCTGATACTGATCGGACGGCTCGCAGTACCCGCAACACCGGGAGGAGCGTGCGATGGCTAGGGTAAAGCCCACGTATTACCCGTTTGATGATGACCGAGCCGAGGAGCAGCGGCGGCTCGTCGTCCTGGGCGGGCTGTCGGAGCGGAACACCGAGCGAGTGTTTCGCGAGGCGGGTCTGGGGCCGGGCATGCGGGTGCTTGACCTCGGCTCGGGCGCTGGTGACGTCGCGTTTCTGGTGGCCCGACTTGTTGGGGCACAGGGTTCGGTAGTCGGCGTGGAGCGGTCGGCGGAAGCAGTCGCGGGGATCCAGCGTCGTATTGCACAAGCCGGATATGACAACGTGTCAGTGATCCAGGGCGACATTAGTGCACTTGATGACGTGCTTGATGTGCGAGAGTCGCTCTTCGATGCCGTGGTGGGTCGGGCGATCCTGATGTACCTACCTGATCCGGTAGCCGTGGTGCGTGCCAGCGCGCAGCGGCTGCGCCCCGGCGGGGTGTTGTGTTTTCGGGAACCCGACATGACCTACGACTGGGTCGCGCCCCGCTCACCGCTGTGGGACCAGGTACGCGACTGGTTTTTGCAGACCGCCACCTGTGTAGGCTTTAATCCACGAATGGCCTTTCGACTGCCCCAGGTACTGCGGGAGGCTGGGTTGCCGCATCCTGAGCTGCGTCTGGACGCGGTCATCGGCCAGGGGCCGAATGCTCCGGTCGATTTCTGGGCCGATTTCGTTCGCGGTTTGGTACCGGCGATGGAAAAGCTGGGTGTGGCCACTGCCGCCGAAGTAGCCGCTGCTACCCTGACTGATCGTCTAAGAACGGAAACCGAAGCGCACGACGGCATCGTGCTATGCCCCCTGATCGTCACCGCGTGGACTCGAACCCTCATCAGCTGACCGCACCTCATAGGGCGTCAACTCTGGCACCAATCTGATGCGATCTTGCGCCCTCGTCCGTACCGTCCGCTTACATGGCATGGTTGCTGTATTCATCACAAAGCGAAGCAACACTGATATGGAAGCCTTGCTAGCTCCCTTCGACGCGGAGCGTGACAAGGATGGCTGGGCCATTCCCTGCCAGGTGGCCGACTGCTAATCCTGGAGGGCACAGACGATATCGACAGCATCCCTCGATCTGCAGGACCGAGCTGCCGATGCACCACCGTGCACCTCGATTATCCTGCACCTACCTGAGCGCCCGGCCATGATCAACCCTGACCTGAACTGATCGTCTTTACGTGTACAGCTGAGAAGTACAGCAACTGTGTCCCAGGAACCGGACGATTCCGGACTCTGCAACCATGGCTGGCCTGCGCGGGAAACCTCATGCGGCTGCATTGCCAATCTCTGGGGTCAAGGGTCCGAGGCACAATCCCTGGTAGCCGATGATCTTTGGTGGGGACGCTAGGGGCGCACCAGCTTGGGAATCCGCAACAAGCGCCGCAAGCGTTGCCAACCTTGGCCGCTGGTCAGCGGCGCTCCGTCGTTGGCCGCTGGTCAAAGGGGGACGCGAACTGAGTGGGGCTTACAGGGCAACCGGACTTACCAGCAACAGGGTCAGGCAGCTACCAACACGGCTGCTAGAGCTCTTATCGATATGAAGTGTAGTCGATATGAACTGCAAAAGAGGCGTCAGCGCACTCACGGATGCATTCATTACAATAGACACCCAGCATACAACACACCACGCCCAGCGGTTGGGGAATGCCAAACACTCCGGTCATCCCCTGGCCACCCGATGCGATCTTGCGCCCTCTTGCGTATCGTGCCAGTACATGGCATGGATGCTGTATTCCTCACAAAGCGTAAGCAACGCTGAT
>JALZDU010000339.1 GCA_030862405.1 Actinomycetota bacterium
GATCCGGTTGGGGTGCCTGCGCGCTCGCACGATTCAACGTGGAGACAGGCGGACCGCTTGCTGCTGTCGACGGGTAGGCGCGGCGGGCTGTGGACCTGGGTACTGGCGCTGGCCACCCTGGCCAGCGCAGGCGCGGCGCTCCTGCTTCCAGCCGCCATCGGCCGAGCTCTCGACGCATTACCCGGTGGTGGCCATATCACCTGGATTCTTCTCGCCTGCGCGGGATTGATCGCCATCATGGTAAGCGGCAAGGTGATCGGCGACATCGCCGTCGGAGCGAGTAATGCCCGCTGCACAGCCTGGCTGCGCATGACGCTGGTCCGGCACCTGGTCGCGATCGGCCCGGCAGCCACTCGCCGCTTCGAACCCGGAGACCTCACCACCCGGGTGACCCGCAACGCCAACGAGGCAGGCCAGATCGGGGTGACCGCGGTCATGATCGGTGCCGGCCTGATCCCTCCGGTCGGTGGCATCGTTGCGCTGGCGTTGATCGATCCGTGGGTGGGGCTCACCGCGCTGGCCGGCTTGCTAGCGATGGCTGGGCTGCTGCGGGTCTTCGTCCGCGACAACTCTGAGACCATCGGGGACTACCTGCACAGCCAGGGACAGATTGCGGCACGGCTGCTCGATGCGCTGGTCGGTGCCCGCACGATCGCCGCTGCGGGCAGCATCGAGCGGGAGCGAGGACGGATCCTGCAGCCGCTGAGCGGGCTGCGCACCCACGGCGCACGGATGTGGCACAACCAGGTTCGGGTAGCCAGCCAATCCGCCATGATCGGGCCGTTGCTGCAGCTGGTCGTCGTCGGTGTAGCCGGGCTGGGAGTGGTCGCCGGCCGCCTGACCGTCGGTGAGCTCTACGCCGCCAGCCGCTATGCAGTGATGGCCGCCGGCATCGGCTCGGCGGTGGGTTTCTTCAGCAAGCTCACCCGAGCCCGGGCCGGTGGTCGGCGCGCCGCCGAGGTGCTCACCGAGCCGGTGACCCCATACGGCGCCGCGACACTGCCTGACAGGTCTGGTAGCGGTGGCCGGCTGGAGTTCCGCGGAGTTCGGGTGTCCATCGCCGGTGACGCGGTCATCAACGGCCTGAACCTCACTGTTCCGGCCGGTGCCACAGTGGCCGTGGTCGGCCAGTCCGGTGCGGGCAAGTCGGTGCTCGCCGCACTGGCCGGTCGGCTCACCGATCCAGAGCAGGGACAGGTGCTCCTTGACGGTGTGGCGCTGCCCGACCTGTCCCGGGAAGAACTGCGCGGCGCGGTGGGCTTCGCCTTCGAGCGTCCCGCGTTGGTCGGTGACACGATCGAGGAGGCGATCAATTTCGGTTCAGGCAGCCGAAGCGAGGAAAGGATCCGTCGGGCCGCTGCCGCCGCTCGTGCGGACACCTTCGTGGAGCGGCTGCCGCTGGGATACCGGACCGAGCTGGCCGCGGCTCCCCTGTCCGGAGGTGAGGTGCAGCGGCTCGGCCTAGCCCGGGCGTTTGTGCAGCCTTACCGGTTGCTGATTCTCGATGACGCCACCTCGAGCCTGGACACGGTGACCGAGCGGCAGGTGGGGGCGGCGCTGACCACCGGCGGAGGGGAACAGACCCGGTTGATCATCGCACACCGGGTGGCTACGGCCGCCCGGACGGATCTGGTCGCCTGGCTCGATCGGGGCAAACTACGCAGCCTGGGTCGGCATACCGATCTGTGGCGCGACCCGGACTACCGGGCTCTCTTCGGCACCGAGGCGGCACCTGCGGAAACGCAGGGCCGAACCGAAACGCTGGGCAGACGTGAAACGCAGGAGCTGCCCGCAGTATCGGCGGCAGTCCGGTGACCCCCGACACGACAACCGGCATGGCCCCAGCCGTGGACACCGTGCCCCGAGTGCTCCGCACAACGCTGCGCCGCCATCCTGGCGCGCTTGCCCGGCTGGCTGCGTGGTCGGTGCCGCAGATGCTGCCGTTGCTGCTGTCCGGCTACGGGGTGGCCCACGCGTTGGACGATGGATTCCTGGTCGGCCGTCCCGAAATCGGGCTGGTATGGCTTGGTGTCTTGGCGGCGGCGGTGCTGGCAGGGGCATTGGCCACCCGGCACGTCTACCGGATCCTCGCCGAGATCGTCGAGCCGTTCCGCGATGACCTGGTGGAGCGCGTGGTGGGAGGCGCCCTGCAGCGGTCCACAGTGCTCGGCGGCCGGTCCGATTCGGGCGCGGTCGCCCGGCTGACCCACCAGGTTGAGGTGGTACGGGACACCTTCGCCGGCTTGCTCCTGCTCACCAGGAGTTTCATGGTCAGCGCGGTCGCCGCGGTGATCGGGATGGCTGCATTGACCGGGATCGTCGGGTTGCTGGTGCTGCCGCCGTTGCTGGCCGGTCTAGGTCTTTTCGTGGCGTCCTTGCGGGCCATGATGGCCCGGCAGCGGGCCCACGTGCTCGCCGACGAAGGGGTCGCCGAATCAGCCAGCACCCTTGCCCACAGCCTGCGGGACGTGGTTGCGTGCGGCGCCGAAGAGCGGGCTTGCGCAACGGTGCAGCAACAGGTGGACGCGCATGCTGAGGCGGAAAGAACGCTGGCTCGCATGGCGGCGATCCGCACATTGTCGGTAGCGGTCGGTGGCTGGCTACCGGTCGTGGGCCTGCTCGTGGGAGCGCCCTGGCTGTTGGCGACCGGCGCGACACTCGGCACGATCGCCGGCGGTCTCATCTACCTGACCCAAGGCCTGTTGCCGGCGCTGAAGGCGCTGGTTGACGGGCTCGGCATCGGTGGCTTGAAGCTGGTGGCCACCCTGGATCGGCTCGTGGAGGCTGGCGAGCGCCCGTCGCCGGCCCGGGCCCTGCAACGGCACGCGCCCGTGGGGCACCGTCTGGTGCTCAACCGCGTCACCTTCTCCTACGGCAGCCACGCCGAACCGGTAGTGGACAAGCTGGATCTGGTGATCCCGGAAGGTCAGCACCTGGCCATCGTCGGGCCCAGCGGGGCAGGGAAGTCCACCCTGGCCGGGCTGATCGCCGCGACGCACGTCCCGCAGCGGGGCGAGGTCCGCTTGGGTGGGCTGCCGGTCGCCGACCTCGACCCACAGGCCCTTGCCCGTCACCGGGTGGTGATCCCGCAAGAGGCTTACGTCTTCGCCGGCACAGTCGAGGAGAATCTGCGCTACCTGCATCCCACAGCGACCCGAGCTGAGCTCGACGCCGCCGTCGACGCGCTGGGCTTGCGCTCCGTGGTAACCCGCCTGGGCGGATACGATGCCGCGGTGAACTCCGGCATGGTGTCGGCCGGCGAGCGGCAACTGCTTGCCCTTGTCAGAGCGCACCTGACCACAGCGCCCGTGCTGATCCTTGACGAGGCCACCTGCCATCTGGATCCGGTCGCCGAGCAGCGAGTCGAGCGAGTCCTCGCCGCACGTGGTGGCACCTTGATCGTGGTCGCGCACCGGATCAGCTCCGCGATGCGGGCCCATCGGGTCCTACTGATGGACAGCACGCCCGGCGGTGCCACGACAGTCGTGTCAGGTAGCCACCGCGAGCTGCTCAGAACTGCACCGCTGTACCGCGACCTGGTTCACCACTGGGATGACGGGCCGGAAGTCTCCGCCATCACACGAGTTACCGGCCCGTCAACACCCCACTGTCAGATCCAACCCGCCTCATGAGCGATGCGAATGGCATCGATCCGGGTGCGAGCGTCTAGCTTGGTCATGACGCGCGAGAGGTAATTGCATACCGTGCCGCGACTGAGGAACAGCCGTTGGGCGATCTCGGTCGGCGACGCCCCGCCTGAGGCGAGGTCGAGAACCGTGAGTTCCCGGGGTGTGAGTGGGCTACCTGCCACACCGATCGCGGCCACCGCCAGGGTGGGGTCGATGGTCCGCTTCCCCTTGGCGACCTGGCGGATAGTCGCCAGCAGTCGCCGAGGCTGCGCGTCCTTGTCCACCGCGCCGGCCACCGGTACATCCAATGCTCGACGGACCAGGCCCGGTCGCTGCGCGCTGGCCAGTACGATTACCCGGCAGTCGGGTAGCCGCTTCTGCAGCGCCTGGGTGGTCGCCAGTACGTCGGGTCCGCTCTGGTCGACGTCCACCACGACGATGTCGGGCCGGTAGCGGATCGCGGTGGGAATGACCCGGTCGCCCAACGCCATCCCGGCAACGACCTCGATGTCGTCTTCGCTGCACAACAGCGCGGCGAGCGCCCCGCGAAGCAGGCTCAGGTCGATGACGAGCAGTACCCGGATCGCGTTCGGGGCGCAACGCCCGGCCACCGCCGCCTGTTCGGGGATGTCGGGGTATTCGTCGCAGGCGGCAACGGTGCTCGCCGCGAGGTTGCGCGGCATCGGTGTGCTAGCCCGGTGTCGTGAGATCATGGGATACGAACGAGGTCGGTGGTGCGGCGGAATGCGCATGGTCGCCAACGTGCTGCCATTGGGCTGTCCTCTCCCCCAGTGCCAGGGAGAACGCGGGATCCGCATCCATCCCAGACGGTTTGACCGCGCCCTGCTGCCCCCTACTGGTGGTCCCGGAGGATCCACTGCACAGGATCCCCGCGAGGATTCTGTACAGCTTGTCATCGCCGCTTCATCGCTGAGTGTTACACCGTGTACATACTGTTATCGCTGTTACTCTCCGTGTATAACCTGGCGCATTGGCCCGGAGGCGACCGTAGGCTTGCGGGCTGTGGATTCGGTGCAGGACCTGCTCGCGGCGGACAGAGCGCACGTATGGCATCCCTACGGGCCAATGCCGGGTCGGGTCGATCCACTGGTGGTCCGCTCGGCCGCCGGGGTTCGATTGCAGCTGGCGGACGGCACCGAGTTGGTGGACGGGATGTCGTCGTGGTGGGCGGCCATCCACGGTTACGCCCATCCGGTGCTCGACGCGGCGGTGCGGGCGCAGCTCGGCCGGATGAGCCACGTCATGTTCGGGGGCCTGACCCACGAGCCCGCGGTACGGCTGGCGCGCCGCCTCGTGGAGATCACTCCGGAGCCGCTGCAGCACGTGTTCTTCACCGACTCGGGCTCGGTGTCGGTCGAGGTCGCGATCAAGATGTGCCTGCAGTACTGGCGGTCGCTGCGACGACCCGGCAAACATCGGCTGCTCACCTGGCGGGGCGGCTACCACGGCGACACCTTCGGCGCGATGAGTGTCTGTGATCCTGAGGGCGGCATGCATGCGCTGTGGACAGACATTCTGGCTTCGCAGGTGTTCGTGCCATCGCCGCCCGCGCAGAGCGGAGCTACTGCTCGACCCGAGCTGGATGTGGTGTACGTGCAGCTGCTGGCCGACACCGTGGCACGCCACGCCGACGAGCTGGCCGCGGTGATCATCGAACCGGTAGTTCAAGGCGCGGGAGGCATGCGCTTTCATGACCCGCGCTACCTGCACGTGCTGCGGGAGATCACCCTGGCGCACGACGTGCTGCTGGTTTTCGACGAGATCGCCACCGGGTTCGGCCGCACCGGGATGCTGTTCGCCGCCGACCATGCCGGGATCAGCCCCGACGTGCTGTGCGTGGGCAAGGCGCTCACCGGCGGTTACCTCACAATGGCGGCCACACTGTGCACCCCGCGGGTCGCCGACGGCATTTCAGGTGGCGAGGTTGCGGTGCTTGCCCACGGGCCAACGTTCATGGCCAACCCGCTGGCCGCGGCGGTGGCGTCGGCGTCGATCGAGTTGCTGCTCGGTCAGGACTGGCGCGCCGAAGTGCGGCGCCTGGAGGCGGGGCTACGGGCGGGCTTGAGGCGGGCGCGGGAACTACCAGGGGTGATCGACGTTCGGGTGCTGGGAGCGATCGGCGTCGTGCAACTCGACCATCAGGTGGACGTCGGCGCTGCCAGCGCCGCCGCGGTGGCCCACGGCGTCTGGCTGCGCCCCTTTCGTGATCTCATCTACACCATGCCGCCTTACATCACCGGCGACGATGACCTTGCGCGGATCATCCACGGGGTGCTCGCCGCGGTCGCCGCCGGCTGACGTGGCGGCCTGTGCTCCATGAGTGCTCTATAAGTGTCCATGAGTGCTCCACGCGACAGCGTGCGGGCCTTGGGCGAGGCCGGGCTGCTCGGCCTGATCAGCGCGCCCGGAGTCGGCGGTGGTGATGAGCCGATGGTGCGCTGATGCCGAAAGGGTGATCATGGAGCGTTTTTACTCTGTGCCTCACCTGGACTTCATACTCGATCTGGACGATCAGTGGTGACGGGGAGGAACAGGTTAGTAACGGTCAATGACGTCCGCCACCCCGGACGGTCCGGCCATCGTGGGGGTATCGCAGCGCGGCGATGCACCGTGCAGCTGGTGGGCCGCTGCCGACCACTCGCACCATCGCCGACCTGGAGGCGCTCGCATGCGACCCCCGCCACTGGCCCGCGTCTCGCTACATACCGTGCACGACCGCGCGTGGACGGTTCTTCGTTACGACGTCCCGGCCTCGCTCGTGGTGTTCCTCGTGGCCGTGCCGCTCTCGCTCGGGATTGCGGTGGCGACCGGGGCTCCGGTGATGGCAGGGCTTATCGCCGCCGTCGTTGGTGGGATTGTGGCCGGTGTGCTCGGCGGATCGTCACTGCAGGTCAGCGGTCCGGCCGCCGGACTCACCGTGGTGGTGGCCGACCTGATCGCCAAATTCGGTTGGGGCGTTACGTGTGCCATCACCGTGGCGGCGGGATTGCTGCAGGTCGTGTTCGGGATCAGCCGGGTGGCCAGGGCGGCGCTCGCGATCTCCCCGGCCGTGGTGCACGCGATGCTCGCAGGCATCGGAATCACGATCGCGCTCGGTCAGTTGCACGTGCTGCTCGGCGGGTCCGCGGGCTCCGACGTGATCGCGAACATCGTCGAGCTGCCCGCTCAGCTCATCAACATTCACGATCAAGCTGCAGTGATCGGCCTCGCGGTGATCGCTATGCTGCTGATCTGGCCCCGGCTACCCCGCCCGCTGCCGAGCGTCCCGGCACCGCTGGTGGCTGTTGTCGGGGTCACGGCGCTGGCCACGATGCTCGCGTTCGACGTCGAGCGGGTGCTGCTGCCCGGCTCACTGCTGGACTCGTTGAGCCTGCCGGACGTGCCGGGTGGCATGTGGGGTGGCGTGCTCATCGGTGTGTTCACTGTGGCACTGATAGCCAGCGTGGAGAGCCTGCTTTCTGCGGTGGCCGTGGACAAGATGAGCAAGGGTGGACCATCCAACTTCGACCGGGAACTAGTCGGCCAGGGGGCGGCGAACACCGTGTCTGGGATGTTGGGTGGCCTGCCGATCACCGGCGTGATCGTCCGTAGCTCCACCAACGTCGCCGCGGGAGCGCGGACCCGTGCGTCGGCGGTGCTACACGGTGGGTGGGTGCTGCTGTTCACGGTGCTGCTCATCGGGCTGATCGAGCTGATCCCGCTGGCCGCGCTGGCTGGTCTGCTGGTGGTGATCGGTCTGCGTCTGACCAAACTCGCGCATCTGCGCTCTGCCCACCGGCAGGGCGAGCTGGTGATCTACCTGATCACGATGGCCGGCGTGGTGTTCCTCAACCTGCTGGAGGGTGTTCTCATCGGGCTGGGGCTCTCGTTGCTGCTGGTGTTGCGGCGGGTGGTCTGGTCGGTGGTGCACGCGCAGCAGGTGCGCCCGGCATCAGAAGACGATCCCGCTTGCTGGCGGGTCGTGGTCGAGGGCACCTTGAGCTTCCTGTCCGTTCCCCGGCTGACCCGGGTGCTGGCGCAGGTGCCGGCCGGTAGCCATGTCGTGGTTGAGATGGTGGTCGACTTCCTGGACCACGCCGCCTACGACCACCTTGTCACATGGCAGCGACAGCACGAGGCGAACGGGGGCACCGTCGTCGTGGATGAGGTGGGGCCGGCCCGGCGCAATGGCGATGAGGGCGACGGGCCCGCCCGGCGGGTGCGGATGCCCGCGCTGCCACGCGCCTTCTCACCGTGGTCGGTGTGGCAGGTCCAGCACGAAGCCCACGACCACGGTGAGTTGCACGCGCTGTTCGCCGGGGTGCGTGAGTACCACCGGCGTTCGGCGCCCGAGGTACTCCCGCACCTGGAACAGTTGGTGGACGGGCAACGACCCCGGGCACTGTTCCTGACCTGCGCTGACTCGCGGGTGCTACCGAACGTCCTCACCAGCAGCGGGCCTGGCGACCTGTTCACAGTACGCAATCTCGGCAACCTGGTGCCCTCGCCCGGGCACAAGTCCGACTCGTCGGTCGCCGCGTCGCTGGAGTACGCGGTGCACCACCTGCAGGTGCCCTCAATCCTGGTCTGCGGGCACTCCGGCTGCGCGGCGATGCACGGGTTGCTCAGTAACAGGGCCGTCACCGGGTCCCTGGGCCGGTGGCTGCGGTGGGGCCTGCCGAGTCTGGCGGCCCTGCGCAGTGGGCACCCGGTTGGTGTTGCGGCGGCCGCGGAGGGCCGGGATGAGGTGGACCAGCTCTCCATGGTGAACGTGGCCTGCCAGGTTGACATGCTCAACATGCATCCTGCGGTGCGTGATGCCGTCTCGAGCGGCCGGGTTCAGGTCGCGGGCTTGTTCCTGGACATCCGCACCGCCCGGCTGCTGCTCCTCGACTCCGCCGGAGACCCAGCCGCTCGATTCGTGCCGGTGCCCGACGATCAACTGCCCGGCGGACTGGTGCTTCCTGACCCAGCTGGTCAGGCACCGATGCCAGGGCAGTGATGCCTGGCCAGCGGCCTGCGGCAAGGAGCCGGTCGGTGCGCCGTAGGCTCGTTGACCGTGGGTGGGCCCCTGGATTGGTTGGACGAGACAGCGGCTGTTCGTCGCACCAGCGGGCTGCGGCGCGCGCTACGGCCGCGGCCGGCAGCAGAGTCGTTAATCGATCTCGCTTCCAACGATTACCTGGGCTTGGCCAGGGATCCTCGGGTCGTCGAGGGCGCGGTGGACGCGGCGCGCACCTGGGGCGCAGGGTCGACTGGATCGCGCCTCGTCACCGGATCCACCGAGCTGCACGCCCAGCTGGAGGACGAGCTCGCCGCGTTCTGTGGGGCGGCGGCGGCCCTGGTGTTCTCCTCGGGCTACACCGCCAACCTCGGCGCGGTGACGGCGCTGTCAGGCCCGGGTGCGCTGGTGGTGTCCGACGCCGCCAGCCACGCGTCACTGGTGGACGCCTGCCGGCTGTCGCGGGCCCGGGTTGTGGTCACCCCGCCGGCTGACGTCGCGGCGGTCGATGCTGCGCTGGCTACCCGGTCCGAACCGCGCGCGTTGGTCGTCACCGATTCGGTGTGCGGTATCAACGGTGACCTGGCGCCACTCACCGAATTACATCAGGTGTGCCGGGAACACGGGGCGGTATTGCTGGCCGATGAGGCGCACGGTTTCGGGGTGCGCGGGCCCGGCGGGCGAGGGCTGCTCGCCGAATGCGCGCTGGCCGGTGAGCCCGATGTGGTGGCCACGGTCTCGCTGTCGAAATCGCTGGGCGGCCAGGGCGGCGCCGTAGTGGGTTGCCGGTCAGTGGTCGACCATCTCGTCGATTCGGCGCGCAGTTTCATTTTTGACACCGGCCTGGCACCCCCAGCAGCCGGCGGGGCGCTGGCTGCACTGCGCGTACTGCGGGCCGAGCCTGGACTGCCCGGCCGGGTGCTCGAGGCCGCCGCCGCGATCGCCGCCGCAGCGGGCACACCCCGACCAACGTCGGGCGTGGTGCCGGTAGTCCTTGGTGATCCTGCGCGGGCGGTCGCCGCGGCCGCGGAGTGCCTGCGCCAAGGCGTGCGGGTGGGATGCTTTCGCCCACCGTCGGTGCCCGCCGGTACCAGCAGATTGCGGCTGACTGCTCATGCTGGCCTGACTAGGAGCGATCTGGAGCAGGTCTCGCAGGTTCTTGCTTCGGTCCTGTGCCGCAGCGGCCACCTGACCGTCGAGGCGGCCTGGTGACCCTGCTGGTGGTGACGGGAACGGGCACCGGGGTCGGTAAGACGGTGGTGACGTCGGCCATCGCCGCGCTCGCCGTCGCCGCCGGCCGCCGGGTGGCGGTCGTCAAAGTGGCGCAAACTGGTGTCACCGCTGGCCAGGCGGGCGACGTCGATGAAGTCCGACGTCTCGCGGGCCCTTCGGTCACCTGCCGGGAATTGGCCCGTTACCCCGAGCCGTTGTCGCCGGCGACAGCGGCTCGCCGCGCGGGGCTGCCCCCGGTGACGCAGGCCAGCGCTACCGCGGTGGCGTGGGAACTCGCCGCAGTGCATGACCTGGCGCTGATCGAGGGAGCTGGCGGCCTGCTGGTACCCCTTGATGGCACCGGCGGAACACTCGCCGATGTCGCCGTCACCTCGGGTGCTGCAGTGCTCGTAGTGGCTGCTGCCGGGCTGGGCACCCTCAACCACACCGCACTCACCGCCGAGGTGCTGCGCACCCGCGGCCTGAGCTGCGTCGGGATCGTGATCGGTGCGTGGCCCGCTGAACCCGACCTTGCCGCCCGGTGCAACCTCACTGATCTGCCGGATGTGACCGGCCTCCCGCTGCTGGGCGCTCTACCCGCGGGCGCGGGTCGTCTCACCGCCGCGGAGTTCCTGCAGGTCGCTCGACAGGGACTCGGATCAGGGTTGCAAGCGCTGCTGGGTTGGGGGCCGTTGGAGACCCGCGTGACCGGGGTTGGTAGGTCTTGAAGAGCTCAGACAGAGCACCAGCAGCGCAAGCGTGGCCGCCTGCAGGCACCCGGCCGGTGGACCGATAGCGGGGAGCGGTGCACGCTGCTGGTGATCCATGAGCTGGACGGCGGGTGGACGTTTCACGGACTCGGCGCGCCCGGGGTGAAGCTTTCGAAAGCCGACATGGTCGCGCTGGCCAGGTCCATTCTGGAGCGTGCCCAGTGAGCTGGTACCTGCGGTCCACCGACGACCACGACACGCACCGGGGCACGCCATCGACGAGCGCCGCTACCATCCCGTTGACGTCTACAAAGCCGAGTGCGGCCATCTGTTGATGATGGTCGTGCAACTCCACGAGCAGCCTTACGGGCGGGTCTGCGAGGCTTGCGCCGCGCAAACAGTACGTCCGCCCGGTGCGTTCCTGGGCACGGCGCTATTGGCCCTGGTCGCGTACAGACCAGCAGACGGAGACCGAACGCCGGAGCCCCGCCAAGCAGTGGCAGTACCGGTCTGACTCGGGCCCCAAGGAGTACCGGTCTGACTCATGAAGCGGTCAGATACGTGCACCGGGCAACGTAGATTTTCCGCATCGAAAATTTGCCCAGGTTGCCGCTGCGGAGAGGTTGACCAGAGCACACTGGAATGAGACCCGCCGCCGTGCTCGGGTCTCGGCCCGGTTGAACGGCAGCGTTAGGGCCGAGGGCGGTAACGCAGCGCTAGCGGTTTGTTGGTCAGTGCCCGCACTTCGAGGTCGGTGCCGGGGATGCGAGTCCAGGTGTATCCGTCGACGACCATCGCCCGCTGGGTTCCCCCGGCCCAGGTGACGATGCGGGTAGATCGTCCGGCGCCCTGCACGGCCTCACAGCCCTGGTGGTGCTTATCTTCGGTGTGTGGTCGCAGCGTGCAGGCTGCACCGGTGGCGGGGTCGACGATGCCGCAGCGTCAGTGCGGGCTTTTCAGCTCGGGTGCTCGCCCACAGTCCAGATCGCCTTCGGTGAGCAGAGGCGTGGTCATGTCTGTACACGTTAGACAAGTATTCGGCTGTTCTGCACGCCACGCAGAGCGCTAATCCACCCTCCGAGTTGATCGCCGGGATACACGTGGGCCGTCTCCAGCGGATTGCCGGTCGCGGCAGGATTGTTACCACGCCACCCGGCTTTTGACGGCAAGTGATTGTGGGCCGTCTAACGGTAACTGTTGGTGGGCGCTTGTGGCGGGTAGTGGTGTTCTCGCGCGGTAGGTAACAATCTGACAGAAATTAGAACATCATAAGTAGCGGCCATGGTGGATTCCG
>JALZDU010000285.1 GCA_030862405.1 Actinomycetota bacterium
TCCGCCAACTCGGCTGCAGACCGTGGTGCCGCCGCTCACCCCACCCCTCGATCTCCCATCGAAGCTGTGTGCGTGTACTTGCAGGTGTACTTACAGATGCACGTGCACACACAGCTAATAAGGTAAGGCTGGGTAACACCCGCCGCATCCCTATGCACCCGAATGGAGCAGTGTCAATCTCTGTCGCGCGCGCCTAACTACGCCGGAGTCGAGCCGAGCATGTGCAGAACGTGCGGCGGTCCACTCCTGTCACCTCCACGGCCGAAGTGTCTCCCCGTCGCACTGGCGCGTGTGCTTCACACAGACCCCTGCCCCTGACCCGCTCCGAGCCAAGTTTGCCGACGCGATACCGCTTTCGCCCCGCCCCGTATCCTGCGGCAGGACGGCACACCATGTGTCCGATGCTCTTTATCCGTGCCCCTTGCGTGCCCGTTCCCACGCGGAATCACGGCTCTGACTGACAAGAACTCACTGACCGTGCATGGGAACGGCTTCACAGCTCACACCGCGTGACGGTCCGCACCTTTGCAAGGCGGTACTCGACTCTCCATAAAGCCTGCGCCCAACCAAGAAATGCCCTTGCCGGGCGGACAGGCCTCCGGTATCACCAGCCACAAGAACTGCTGCGGCTGGGTCAGGTGGGCAGTGGTGTGGCATCAAGCCCCAGCGTGCAAGATCGACTCCTCGGGCCGACGCCGGGCCGTCGGACGTCGAGAAGCGTTGAGAAACCCCGAGAAGCAGCGAGAGCGTTCCTCCTGATTAACTCCGCTGCGTCCTCCTATTGGCGCAGATGGCGAAGTGGGGGCGGACGAGCTGGCCTGTCAGCCGGATCCTGGTTCCGGTGGAGGCCGCGGTGCAAACTGGCCCGTCGGTGCAGCGAACTGCTGACGAGTTTGGGACATACGCAGATGATGTAGATGCCCGCTGTGCTGCGTTATTTCCGGGTGGTGCCCAGCGCGAGGTAGTCATACATCTGGAATGCGTCGGTGATGAACACGTTGGTCAGGTTCGGCGGCCGGTACAGCAGGCCCTTGGCCCAGACGCCGGGTAGGACGAAAGCGTTTTCCATCACCTTGCGGTCGATGTCGACCCAGATTCGTTCCCGCGCCGCGGTGTCGGTGGTCATTAGCGCCTGGTCGAGCAGCTGGTCGATCGCCGGGTCCTTGATTCCCAGGTTTGAGTTGCCTCCGGTGGCCCGGATGACCCGGCTGTCGACGATTTGGGACAGGAACCCGTAGCCATCAGGCCAGTCCGGGGCCCAGCCAAAGACCATCAGGCCCAGACTGTTGGACTTCGCGTAGTCGGGCTTGCCGGCGTACAGGCGCCCGTAGTCGGTCAGCGGGTACGGCTTGATCTCCAGCTTGATCCCGGCTCGGGCCAGTGACTGCTGCAGTGCCTCGGCGGTGGCCTTCTCCTTGGGCCGCTCGGCGCGGTAAGAGATGCCGGTGGTGAAGCCGTTGGGCTGGCCGCACTGGGCAAGCTCGTCGCGGGCCTTGGCGATGTCGCCGGTGTTGTTCGGCGAGGGGTAGAGGTCGAACCGCTGCGCACCGGGGATCACTGGTGGCAGCAGGTTGGTGGCGATCTCGCCGCCGGTGGCTCCGCCGTAGGCGCGCTGGTAGCCGGTCCGGTCGGTGGCATACAGCACTGCCTTGCGGCAGTGGATGTTGTCCAATGGTGCGACGTCGGAGTTCAGTGCGGTGTACCACAGTCGGGCGACCAGCGCGGAGTCGGTGTTCGCGCGCAGCTTCGGGTCGGCGAGGATCCGGCCCTGAGTCGACGGCCCGACCCCGGCTCCCTCGATCGAGACGTCGAGATTCCCGGAGATGAGCCGGTTGTCGACGTCGTCGGCGTTGACGTTCAAATCGACCGCGATGCGGTCGGGCAGCGCCTGGCGGTTCGGGTCAGTGGCCGGGTCCCAGTGCGGGTTGCGGACCATCGTGAAGCGCTTGCCCAGCTCGTTGGTTTCGAACATGTACGGGCCGGTGGAGATGACGTGTTCCTTGTACTTGGATCCGGTGTCCTTCGCCTGGGGCACCGGCATGGTGGCCGGCAGCTGCGCGAGGTAGTCGAAACCGCTGAACGGCTTGCGCAGGCGAAAGACGATCGTCTGGTCATCGGGGGTCTCGATCGCCTTGAGGCCGAGCTTGTCCGGGTCGGGATCGGAGTACGGGCCGGTGTAGCCCTGCAGATCGAGGACGTCGTTGAAGTACGTTGGCCCATTGGGGAAGGTCGTCTTGTCCAGCGACCTCTCAACGGCGTACTTGATGTCCTTGCTGGTGACGGATGTGCCGTCTTCGAACTTGACGCCCTGGCGCAGGGTGTAGGTCCAGGTCTTGGCGCCGTCGCTGGAACGACCCAGGGACTCGGCGAGGTCGGGCACCAGCGTGGCGCCCTGCTGGCCCGGTGCTGGCTTGAACATCACCAGGGCCCGTC
>JALZDU010000290.1 GCA_030862405.1 Actinomycetota bacterium
CAGCGGTGCACCAGTAGACGTCCTGACCGGCCTTGTGGTCGAAGACGACGTGGTGGGTGTAGGCGCACTGGGTGAGGTAGCCGCCGCTGGTGTGCAGGATGCCTTTGGGCTTTCCGGTGGTGCCTGACGTGTAAAGGATGTACAGCGGGTGCTCGCTGTCGAACGCCTCGCAGGTGTGCTGGTCGGACTGGCGATCCACCAGCTCGTGCCACCACAGGTCACGACCGTCGATCCAGTCGATGTCGGTGTCGGTGCGTTGGACCACAACCACCTGGCGCACCGTAGAGGCGTTGCCGAGTGCCTGGTCGCTGTTGGCCTTCAATGGGGCCGGTTTGCCGCGCCGGTACTGGCCATCGGCGGTGATCACGAGTTTGGCTTGCGCGTCATTGATCCGCTGGCGCAGTGACTCAGCGGAGAAGCCACCGAACACCACGCTGTGCGGCATGCCCAGCCGGGCGCAGGCGAGCATGGCGAAGACCGCCTCGGGGATCATCGGGAGCTGGATGGCTACCCGGTCCCCCGTCTGCAGGCCCAACGAGATCAACGCATTGGCCGTCTTGCACACCTCACGCTGCAGGTCGGCGTAGGTGATGGTGCGGGTGTCCCCTGGCTCGCCCTCCCAGTGGAAGGCGACCTGGTCGCCGTGGCCGTCGGCGACGTGCCGGTCGACGCAGTTGTAGGCAACGTTGAGCTTGCCGCCGACGAACCACTTCGCGTGCGGGGCGCCGGACCAGTCGAGAACCTGCTCGAAGTCGGTGTGCCAGTGCAGCCGGCGAGCTTGCTGAGCCCAGAAGGCCTCACGGTCAGCATCCGCTTGGTCATAGAGCGCTGCAGTGGCGTTCGCCTGTGCGGCGAACTCCTCGCTTGGGGGAAAAGCACGGCTCTCACTGAGTAGGTTGTCGAGTCCTTGGCCGGAGTCGCCCATCGTGCTGCCGACCTCCTTGTCGCCTTTATCACGGTCTACCGCCGACGGTAATCGCCCCTTCGTCCCAGGGCCACCGCATCGATGAGGCGGCAGTGGAGCATGTTCCCCGGCGCAGGATTGCGACGAACCCCCGGTCCGGTGCAGGCTGCGAGACTGCTGGAGTGCCCGCTGATCCGTTGGTCCCGCTGATGGACCTGCCCGGAGTTGCGCAGGCCGTCGCCCGCACCCGCGACGCGGTGGCCAGGGTGCACCGGCACCCGGCTAACCGGCGCGGCTGGCCCATCACTGCGGCCGAGGCGTCGGTACGGGCGGCCCGGGCCTCGGCCGCGCTGGACGGCGGCAGCGCTGCGTTACCTCGGGATGGGCCGGTGGACGACCCGGTACTAGCCGGCGCCTTGAGGGTGGCGCAGGCCCTGGGCGGGCTGCTGGGCACCTGGCAGCGGGCTCCGTTGCAGGCCTTGGCCCGGCTGCACGTGCTCGCCGCGGCAGACTTGTCGCCCGGGTCGCAGCTGGGCAGGCCACGCTCGTCGCCTGAGATCACAGACCGGCTCAACGGACTGGCTCGGCTGCTCGTCGGGGGCAGTCAGGTTGCCGCGCCGGTGCGCGTCGCGGTGGTGCACGGCGAACTATTGGCGCTGGCACCCTTCGTGCACGGCAATGGGGTGGTCGCCCGGGCCGCGGCCCGGCTCACCGTGGTGGCCAGCGGGCTGGATCCCAAGGGGCTCGTGGTCCCCGAAGTGGCTCATCTGCGCCGCGAACCGGAGTACCGGGCCGCGACGGCTGGCTACGCGGGTGGCGGTGTTGACGCGGTGAGCCGGTGGATTGTGCATTGCTGCGCCGCCCTGGTAGCTGGGGCCCGAGAAGCCACGTCGATCGCGGAGGCGGTAACGCACCATAAGTAATGAGACGGCGGTGCCGCTCGACCCATCACGGGTTCGAACAACACCGCCGTCCACACGGATTACCGGGGTACCAAGCGTGCAACTCGTGTCGTACTTACGGGGTCTAGGCGCCCGGTGCCCACTGGACCCGGTACGCAAACCCTTGACGACAAGCCTCCCGCGGCGCGCTGCGCGTGGGGTGCCCGGCGTCCGTGCGCGGAGCCCTGATCGGGGTGGACGGTACTTCTCTACTGCACCGTCCCTGGCCTTGCAGGGGTCCGTGCAGTCATGTCTACGCGGTGACAGGGGCCACAGCAAGGGGCCCGATCAGGTACAAAGCTTCGGCTACCCAGCGTCCGGAAACACAGCTCGGCTCACTCATACGGTGTAACAACAGCCCATTGAGCGGAACCGGCTCACCGCTGACGCCGGCGCCGTCCATACCATGCGACGCCGGCAGCGGCAACGGCTCCCAGACCCACTGCGGCGGCGATCTGGGTGCCGGAGGGAGCCGGGATCCGGCTCCGCAACGACACCGGGTCGGAGAACGCGAGCACCGGCCAGCCGCGCTGGAGAGCTTCCCGGCGCAGCGCCCGATCCGGATTCACCGCCGTCGGATGACCAACTGCCTCCAGCAGCGGCAGGTCGGTGATCGAGTCGGAATAGGCGTGGCACTGCTGCAGGTCGTAACCATGCTGCTCGGCCAGCTCGCGGGCGGCGAGCGCCTTGTTCTCCCCCGCGCAGTAAAACTCCACGCCGCCGGTGTACCGGCCGTCATGGGCGACCATGCGGGTGGCAACGGTGTGGGTCGCACCGATCATCTCGGCGATCGGTTGCACCACCTCCGCCCCGGAGGCAGACACCACCACGATGTCGTGACCTCGCTCGCGATGCGAGGCGATCAACTTGGTCGCTTCGGCGTAGACCAGCGGGTCGACGATGTCATGCAAGGCCTCCTCCACGATCGCCGTCACCTGGGCAATGTCCCAGCCGGCGCACTGGGCGGTGATGCGGGCACGCATCCGCTCCATCTGTTCAGTGTCCGCTCCAGCCAGCAGGAACATGAACTGGGCATAGCTGCTCTTGAGCACCGCGCGTCGGTTGATCAGGCCTTCTTGGAAGAAAGGCCGGGAGAAGGCGAACGCACTGTTTTTCGCGATGATCGTCTTATCCAGGTCGAAAAATGCTGCGACGCCCGGGGAGTTCGGGGCGGGAGGGGTCACGGCGGGCAGCATAAGGTCGCCACGCTCGGGTCGCAGAGCAGACATCGATCCCACCAACGGCACACTAACGGCAGGTGGGCTGACGATGTCCGAAAGGATACGCTGGAACCGTCCGGTCTGTGAACCGGAAGGGTTCAGCCCAACCCCCAGGGACTGAACCTTTGGCGACCCCCGTCCTCCCCCTGACGGGGGTCGTCCCATGTTCGAGGTCAATCTGACCCGCCACGCCATCCACAGCACCCCTGCTGTCCACATGTTGATCATTAGTCACCACCGGAACTGACCTGGCTGGTCGACAGTCGCACCCGGACGCCTCGGGTAGCGCGGGGCGCGGCAGCGAGGGGACACAGTGCGGACGAGCGTTGAGCGGGCACACAGCCGGGGTGAAATCGCCCGGCGACCGGTGATGATGATGGTCGCGGGTGAGCTGGCCGACGAAGTGGTCCGGCTGGCGGCGGCGGCAGGATGCGAGCCGGACCGGGTCACCGACTCAGAGGGTCTCCGGCAACGGTGGACCACCGCTCCGCTGCTGTTGCTGGATGTCCAGGCTGCGATGGCCAGCGCGAACGCCGGCCTACCCCGCAGGGACGGAGTCGTGATCGTCTCGCCGGTACCGGACCCGGAGGTCTGGCGGTGCGCGGTGGCGGTGGGTGCCGAGCACGTGGCGGTGCTGCCTGACGCGGAAGCCTGGCTGGTAGCCGCGTTGGCCGATGCGGGGGAATCGCCGGCTGCTCCGGGGCGGGTGCTGGCCGTCCTCGGCGGCCGGGGTGGCGCCGGAGCCTCGGTATTCGCCGTCGCCGTGGCGGTGGCCGTAGCCGAATCCGGTCGCCACGCTTTGCTGATTGACTGCGACGCGCTGGGCGGGGGCCTGGATCTGGCCATGGGCGCGGAGGAGACGGACGGGCTGCGCTGGTCGGGGCTCGCGATCGGCGGCGGCCGAGTGCCGGCCGCCGCACTGCATGCAGCGCTGCCGACGCCCCGGATCGGATACCGGGCTGAGCTCACCGTGCTGTCCTGTGACCGGGACGGTACGGGGCCGGACGGAGCGGCGGTGCGTGCGGTCTGTGCTGCCGGACGGCGGGCCGGGGAGACGGTGGTTTGCGATATACCCCGGTACCCGTGCGAGCCTGCAGCCGCGGCGCTGGACATCGCGGATCTGGCGGTGCTGGTGGTGCCGGCAGAGGTTCGGGCCTGCGCGGCGGCCGCGACGGTGGCGGCGCTGGCGCTGCGCCACGGGGTCGCGCTGCAGTTGTTGGTGCGCGGACCCGCTCCGGGTGGGCTCACTCCTGACGATGTCAGCCGGGCCCTGGACCTGCCTTTGCTCGCCGCCATGCGGCCGCAGCCAGGGCTGGCCGGCGCGCTGGATCGCGGTGCGGTGCCAGGCCGATCACGGGGACCGCTGGCTACCGCTGCTCGCCAGGTGCTGGCGGCACTGGATGGTCCGGGCCGCACGCAGGGCAGCGTGGCGTGACCGGGGCTGGTGTCACCGGTTCTGGCCAGCAGCGTGGCGCCGGTGTGGCGCTGGTCGATCGGGTCCGCCATCGGTTGGCGGCTGATGGCGCAACGGTCTCTCCAGGCGCGGTGGCCGCTGCGGTGCGGGCTGAGTCCGATGGTGTGCTGGCCGACCTGCAGGTGCTTTCGGCGCTGCGCGAGCTGCAACGGGAGCTCGTCGGAGCCGGCCCGCTGGAGCCGCTGCTGGCCGATCCAGCGACCACCGACGTGCTGGTCAGCGCTCCCGACCAGGTATGGGTGGAGCAGGCTGGCACCTTGCGCCGCACCCAGGTGCGGTTCGCGGACGCCGAAGCGGTGCGCCGGCTGGCTCAGCGACTGGCACTGGCCGCGGGCCGCCGCCTGGACGACGCCTCGCCTTACGTCGACGCTCCCTTGCCCGGTGGTATCAGGTTGCACGCCGTGCTACCACCGATCGCCAACGGCTGCACCTGCATCTCATTGCGCGTGCTCAGACCCGCCACGCACGGGCTGGACGCGTTGCAGCAAGCGGGCAGCGTGTCACCCGCGGCTGGTGCGCTGCTGCGCGCCATTATCGACGCGCGGCTGGCCTTCCTGGTGGTAGGCGGTACCGGTAGTGGCAAGACCACGCTGCTGGCTGCGTTGCTGGGCTGCGTCGCCGCCGGCGAGCGGATCGTCTGCGTGGAGGAAGCCCCGGAGTTGGAGCCAGGACACCCGCATGTCGTCCGGTTGACCACCCGCCAGCCCAACATCGAAGGCGCCGGCGAGGTGACGCTGCGCGATTTGGTGCGTCAGGCACTGCGGATGCGCCCGGACCGGCTGGTGGTCGGGGAGGTGCGTGGTCCGGAGGTGTGCGAGCTGCTTGCCGCGCTGAACACCGGCCACCAGGGGGGCGCCGGAACCTTGCACGCGAACTCTCCGGTCGAAGTGCCCGCACGGCTGGAGGCCCTGGGGGCACTGGGTGGCATGCCGCGCCAGGCACTGCACAGCCAGCTCGCCGCTGCCGTGCACGTGGTGCTGCACGTGGTGCGATGCAGCGACCTTTCTGGGGTCCGCAGGTTGGCCGCAGTGGGCGTGCTGGAGCGCGATGGCGATCTGGTTCGCGTCCTTCCGGCATGGGAGGACGGCCGCTGGGGGCCAGGGGAGCAGCGCCTGCAGGACTTGCTCGGCAGCCAGCGCTTCGACGGCCACAGCGCGGGTGCGGCGTGCTGAGCCTGGCAGTGGCGACGCTGGCCGCCGCCGTGCTGTGCTGGCCGGCTGGTGCGGGCCGGGGCCGGCTCACCGCACTCCATCGCAGACGGTGGCGAGTACCGCACGGCGCGACCGGCTCGACGTGGGTCAGGCAGCTTTGCCTGGTGTTGCCGATCCTGGCCGCGGGGATTGGTGCCCTGCTGGCGGGCCCAGGAGGTGGGCTGGCCGCCGCCATGATGACCGGCACCGCCAACGCACGCTGGCGGGCCGGTCGGGATCGCAAGGCCGCCGCCACCGCGGCAATCGGGCTGTCCGATGCCCTGGGGGTGCTGGTCGCGGAACTGCGTGCTGGTGCCCACCCCAGCGACGCGGCCAGGGCCGCCGTTGCCGGGTCCTCCGACGGTGCCCCCGAGGGCGTGGCCGCCACTCGAGCATTGTCCGCTGCGGCCGCGGCGGCCCGCCTGGGCGGCGACGTCCCTGCCGCGTTGCGCAGTGCGGGCCCAGCGCAGCTACGCCCGTGGCTGGATCGGCTTGCCATGGCGTGGTCACTCGCCGACCGGTACGGGATCCCGCTCGCCGACCTGATTGACGCGGTGCGGTCCGATACCGAGCAGAGGGTGCGCTTCACTGCTGAGGTCCAGGCCCGGCTCGCTGGACCCAGGGCGACCGCGGCGGTGCTGGCCGGGCTGCCGCTGCTCGGGCTGGTCCTGGGTCACGCGGTGGGTGCCGCCCCGTTGCGGGTGCTCAGCGAGACTTCAGCGGGCCAGGGCCTGCTCGTGATCGGCACCGGCCTGGCCTGCGCCGGCGTGCTCTGGAGCGCGCGGTTGATCTCCGGGACGGTGCCCGCATGACGGCGCAGGCACTGGCGATGCTGATGGTGGCGACTGCGCTGGTGGTCGCCCCTGGCCCCGCGGGTCCCCGCTCCAGGATGTGGTCGAGGCTGGGGGAGCCGGTGCTGCGGCGCCGGCACTGCACAGGGTTATTCGGGACGCGGTGGGCACAACGCGGTGCTCGCGCAGACGTCAGCGGTGAGTCGCTGGCACTGGCCGGGGCGTGGGAGTTGCTCGCGGCCTGCCTGCGAGCCGGCATGCCCGTGCCGGTGGGAGTACGCGCGGTCGCCGAGGGGCTCGATGCTCCGGCCGGACCCGCCCTGTGCGCGACCGCAGAGTTGCTTGCCCTGGGAGCCGAACCGGCGCAGGCGTGGCAGCCCGCGCTGGAATGTCCCGTGACCGTGCGGTTGGCCAGGGCCGCGGCCCGCAGTGGCCGCAGCGGTACCGCACTGGCTGATTCGCTCGCCCGGCTGGCTGCGGTGGTGCGAGCTGACGCCCGGGAGCTATCCGAAATCCGGGCACAGCGAGCCGGGGTGCTGATTGCAGGTCCGCTCGGGTTGTGCTTCCTCCCCGCCTTCCTTGCCATCGGAGTCATACCGGTGGTGCTCGGACTCGCCGCGGGCCTCGCGCAGCAGTGGTGACCACATTCGGACAGAAAGGAGATCGCAATGGTGTACAGAATGGTGATCGGGAGCAGGAAAGTGTCGCAACCGTGGTGGCGCCCGGCGAGAGTGCGCCTGGCGGATACGGTTCGCGGCGAGGCAGGCATGAGCACTGCCGAATATGCGATCGGGACAATCGCGGCGGCGGCCTTCGCGGCCGTGCTGTACAAGGTGGTCACCGGCGGCACGATCGTCGGCGTGCTCACCGACTTGGTGCAGCGGGCGTTGTCGGTGAACTTCTGATGCCTGCGGTGCCTGCTGCCGACCGAGATGGCGACCGCGGCACCGTCACCGTGGAGGCGGCGCTTGCGCTGTGCTCGCTGGTCGTCGTGCTCGCCCTCGTGCTTGCCGCAGTGTCGGCGGTGGCGGCGCAGTTGCGGTGCGTCGACGCCGCCCGGGAGGCGGCCCGGTTGACCGCGCGCGGTGAGCAGGACCGCGCTGAAGACCTCGCTCGACGGATCGCCCCGCGCGGCGCGATGGTCCAGGTGACGGTGCGCGGCGACGAGGTCACGGCGCGGGTGTCGGTGGATCCGGTGGCAGGGTTGCTGCCGGGCATCGAGGTCGGTGCCGAAGCGGCGGCGGTACTGGAACCAGGTGGCCTGCCATGACGGCATCCGTCGAAGGCGACCGCGGAGTGGCCACGGTGTGGGCGGCGGGGGCCGTCGCGGTGCTGATGACCCTGGCCGTTTTCGGACTGCACCTGGGCACGGCCCTGGTCGCGCGCCACCACGTCGAGTCGGCAGCTGATCTCGCGGCGCTGGCCGGGGCCGGGATGGCGGAGGCCGGCGAGCGGTACGCCTGCGCGCAGGCTCGCCGGGTAACTGACCGGATGCGGGTGCAGCTGTCGTCCTGCCGGACACAGAGATGGGACGTGCTGGTAGAAGTGGCGACCCGGCCAGCCGGCTGGCCAGGCGTTCTCGGGACCGCCACTGGCCGGGCCCGGGCTGGACCGGTCAATCACCGTCCGCCCCTCCGAACTCCCTGAAGCTAGTTGAGGTGATGGGAAAAGCGGCTCCGTGCAGTCGCGTTTCTCACCGGCGGCCGAAGTCTCGAAAGTCGTCGCAACACCAATTCCCCTCTGAGTGGCGGACATCGTCCTGGCAGTCTTGACGCGACGGCGAACACACGCTATCCGCCAAGGCGCTCCCGCGACGAACGGGTTCTACTACGCGACGAACGCGCGACGGTATCGGCGCCAAAAGTGCTGGGAAGACGTTCGACGCAGCAGAGCAGCCGACCACCGACGTCACGCGGATTTGAACTATCAGCACGGTCCGAAGCTGCTGTTGAGTGACCTTCAGGGAAGCGGTCACAGCGATGGAGGCGGGATGGACTGGACGGACACCTGGAGAGACGCCTTCCGTACCGAGCTTCGGGCGGAGGCCATCGGCTTCGCCCGTCACGGCTGGCCGGTGGTTCCCGGTAGCTACCCACGCGGTTCCCACTGGGTGGGTATGCCCCCGTCATCGAGCACCGGTGCGGCACAGCACGGTTCGGTGCCGGTGCATCCGGATTGGATGCGACTGGCGGGTTGCGGTCCTGAGCGCGTCACCGAGCTGTGGTCGGAGCACCCGTTCAGCGTGTTGTTGGCCACCGGTATGGGAGTGGACGCGCTCGACGTGCCTGCCGAGCTCGGTCGAGCCACCGCGGTCGGACTGCGCGTTGCCGGCATTGCAGTCCCCTTAGCAGTCACGCCGACCGGGCGGTGGCTGTTGCCGGTACTCGGTGGCGCGCTGCATCGGGAGTTGGATGACCATCCCGACGTTGTGCTGCATGCCCAGGGCGACTGGGTGCCGTTGCCGCCGTCGCCGTGCTTGCCTGGTGTCGTGCATTGGCGAGTCAAGCCCGCGATGTGCGGCTGGGAGCTGCCGCGGCTGGCGGAAGTGACTGACGCGGTGCTCGCTGCGCTGGATCAGGTGCAACCGCTGGCAGCGAGGTGAGCACGAGGTCGAGCACCTTGATCGCACCGGCCTTGTCCAACGGATCGTTGCCGTTACCGCATTTGGGAGACTGAACACACGAGGGGCAACCGGCCGGGCACTCGCACGCGGCGATGGCGTCTCTGGTCGCAGTCAGCCACGGGCAGAGCGCAGCATGGCCTCGGTCGGCGAACCCGGCTCCACCGGGATGCCCATCGTGCACGAACACCGTGGGCTCTCCGGTGTCCGGATGCAGCGCAGTGGAGACGCCACCGATATCCCACCGGTCGCAGGTGGCGACCAGAGGCAGCAGACCGATCGCGGCATGCTCGGCGGCGTGCAGTGCCCCAGGCCACGAGGCCTGGGGCAACCCGGCGCCGGCGAGCAACTGCTCCGACACCGTGTACCAGACCGCCCTTGTCCGCAGGGTGGTCGCCGGTAGCTCCAATGGGACAGCATCGATCACCTGGCCAGACGGCAGCCGCCGCAGGTAACCAACGACCTGTGAGGTCACTTCCACCTCGCCCAACGTCACCGACACCCCACCCGAGCACCGCTGCTCCAGCACCGACACCACGCAGATATCAGTTGTCGAGCGGGCCGAGGTGTGCCACTCCGGCTCCTCGGGATGGACCAGGGCGACGCCGACGTCCAGATCGAGCTCGTCGACCATGAAGGAGTCACCCCGGTGCAGATAAACCGCGCCCGGGTGCACCGCCGTGCACGCCGATCCGGGGTCTACCGTGCCGAGCAGACGACCGGTATCGGCCTCCACCACCGCCACCTGGTGCCCACCGCAGCCGCGGATGTCGACCTCACAATGTGGGCGCTGTCGGGCCGCGGCCCAATACCAGCCGCCAGAACGGCGGCGCAACGATCCGTCGGCCACCAGGCCGGCGACCACGGACCGCGCCACCTCACCCCCCAGCTCGTCGACGCAGGCTTCGGTGAGCGGTAGCTCGGCGGCCGCGCAGGCTAGCTGCGGTCGCAGCACATAGGGATTCAGCGGATCCAGCACGGTGGCCTCGACCGCCGAGCCCAACAAAGCCGCACTGTGGTGCACCAGGTAGGTGTCCAGCGGGTCGTCCCGGGCGACGAACACCACGAGCGCTCCGGACCCGGCTCGTCCGGCTCGCCCGGCCTGCTGCCAGAAAGACGCTCGGGTGCCGGGATAGCCGGCCAGCACCACCGCATCGAGCCCGGCGATGTCCACGCCGAGCTCCAGCGCATTTGTCGAGGCCACGCCCAGCAGCTCCCCGGAATCCAGCGCTCGCTCCAGCGCCCGGCGCTCCTCGGGGAGGTAACCCGCCCGGTAGGCGGCGATGCGGGTGGTGAGGTCATCCGCCGCGGCGGCCGACAGCGCCCGCTGGGCCCCCAGTGCGGTCAGCTCGGCGCCCCGGCGGGAGCGGACGAACACCAGGGTCCGGGCGCCCTTGATCACCAGGTCAGCCAGCAACCGGGCGGCCTCGGCTCCTGCCGAGCGGCGCACCGGTGCGCCGTTCTCGCCAGTCAGCTCGTGCAGCAGCGGCGGCTCCCACAACGCCACGGTGCGTTCACCGCGTGGCGAGCTGTCCTCGGTAACCGCAACGGTGTCCAGGCCGGCGAGCCGGGAAGCCGAGGCACCCGGGTCCGCGACCGTCGCCGACGCGAGCACAAACACCGGATGTGCACCGTATCGGGCGGCGACCCGACGCAACCGGCGCAGCAGCAGCGCGACATGTGAGCCGAACACCCCACGGTAGGCGTGGCACTCGTCGATCACCACGAACCGCAGTCGCCGCAGCAGGCGCGTCCAGCGATCATGCCTGGCGAGCAGTCCGTGATGCAGCATGTCCGGGTTGGTGAACACCCACCGGGCGTGCGAGCGCACCCAGTCCCGCTCGGCCATCGGGGTGTCGCCGTCGTAACCGGCTGGTCCCCCCCCGTCCAACCCCAGCGCGGCCACCGCCCGGATCTGGTCGGCACCCAATGCCTTGGTAGGAGCGAGATACAGCGCGGTGGCCTGCTGGTCGGTCAGTAGATCGGTGAGCACCGGCAGCTGGTAGGCCAACGACTTACCCGACGCGGTACCGGTGGCGACGACGACATGGTGGCCCGCTCGGGCCAGCTCGGCGACGGCGACCTGGTGCGCCCACGGAGCGGCCACACCTGCTACCCCGAGGGCTTCGCGCAGCTGGTCGGGTACCCAGCCGGGCCACGGCACCGTCGTCGCTGCCCGAGCGGGAATCGTCGAGACATGCCGCAGGGGCGAGTCGCTCCCGTGCAGGCCGGCAAGCAGGCCATGCAGCAGGGCCTCGCCGTACCCGTCCCCGCGCTGCACCGTCCGCCCCCATTCTCTGGTACGTCTCGACTGCACGCTAACGCTTTCACCTTTAATAAGCTGCCCTACCGCTCCCCAACTCAACAGCAGAGCTGCCCGGGTGATGACGGCCAGCTCTGCTGTTGAGTTCGGGAAGCCGGGAGTTGACGGTGGGGCGCTGAGTTCGGGACGCGAGGGGCGCTGCAGCGGCACCGGCGACGTGACCTGCGACGGCAACGCCTAGACTCACTGGGCGTAACGCCGTCCATCGACGGCGCAGCCCGGTGCCGATGCTCGCATTGTCGATGCACGGAAAATCAGGAGGACGGATGTCCGAGTTCATCCTCGCCCAGGGCGGGGGTCTCGACCTGAGCGGGGGTGACTACGCCGTTGTCGGCGTGGTTGCTGTTGTCGCGCTCGCTGCTCTGGCCGTCGGCGCCGTACTGCTCCGGGAGGTGCTGGCAGCCGGTCAGGGCACGCCGCGCATGCAGGAGATCGGCCGGGCGATCCAGGAGGGCGCCTCGGCTTACCTAAACCGGCAATTCAGGACGCTGTCCGTCTTCGCCGTGCTCGTATTTCTGGTGCTGTTCCTGCTCCCCGCGGAGGACCTCAGCGAGCGGATCGGCCGCTCGGTCTTCTTCCTGATCGGAGCGGTGTTCTCGGCGTCGATCGGCTACCTGGGCTTGTGGCTGTCCACCCGCGCCAACATCCGGGTCGCTGCGGCATCCAACGAGTCCGGCGGCCGGGAGAAGGCGATGCGGATCGCCTTCCGCACCGGCGGTGTCGTCGGAATGGTCACCGTCGGCCTGGGCCTGTTGGGCGCCGCGCTGGTGGTGATGGTCTACACCGGTCAGGCGCCCCGGGTGCTGGAGGGCTTCGGCTTCGGCGCCGCGCTGCTCGCGATGTTCATGCGGGTCGGCGGCGGCATCTTCACCAAGGCCGCCGACGTGGGTGGTGACCTGGTCGGCAAGGTTGAGGCGGGCATCCCCGAGGACGATCCGCGCAACGCGGCCACCATCGCCTACAACGTCGGCGACAACGTCGGCGACTGTGCGGGCATGGCTGCCGACCTGTTTGAATCCTACGCGGTGACGCTG
>JALZDU010000292.1 GCA_030862405.1 Actinomycetota bacterium
CCACACCATCGTGCACCGCCAGGGATGGCACATCCGACTCGACGACCGCGGCCGACCATAATTCCTCCCCCCGAACACCATCGACCCCACCCGCCAACCACTCCACGACCCACTCCGACAATAAGCCCCATCTGGTGCCCGAGTTGCGCTCAAAGGCGCCGCATCGTGACCAGCGGACCCGCCGTCCCACCGTTGAGGTGTTCCACAGCTCCACCCGCAGACGATGGGAAGTCCTGGCCAGCGGTGACAAATCGACCGGCTCATCGATGCCAGCCAGCATCAACTCTCGCAGATGCGGCAGTGTGGCCAGCGGCGCGAGATCTACGGCAGGGAAGCCTCGCAAATACGCCTGCCCTCGGCAGCGCACGTCCGCTGCTCACCTCGATCGTCCGGCTTTAAGTCGGGCTCACGGATCGGTCGCCGTGCCGCCCGCTGCTCGTACTCCTGCTGCAGCCGCGACAGCGTCTTGAAGTCGTTACTCGTCCGGGCCCAAGTACCGTCCTCCCGGATCAGCGAGACCGAGTAGTGCATGTGGTCGTGGCCGTCCTACCAGTAGACTCGCCGTGGCGGACGCCACCCACCGACAGCCGGTCCAGTCGGTAGTCTTTCCGAGCTGGACCTCAGTTGGCTACCAATATTGACATGGGACGCAAAGCGCAGGGCATGCGCCAAGTCATTGGTGATCGCCGCCCAACTGCGCGCCAGGAGACCCTCATCAGTTTCGGATCCGACCCGATCGGTTGTGCCGGCGCGGGTAGAGCTAGTGGCAGAAACAGAGGCGCGCCAGACTTGGATCAGCTCGCGCAACCGGCGGGCAGAGTCGTCGCTGCGGGCGAAGAAAACCGACGATAGCAAGATCACGCCGCCGAGGACCATCGCACCGGCCGTCCACGCCAACGAGTCGCCGCCGCTACGAACGCAGCACTAATGCCAAGGAAGGCCAAGGAGACCCATAATCTGGTCGACAATTCTGCTCATTAGCCGAGGGCACCGCCGCGCGCTGTGCCCTGTCGCAGCACCACCGCGAGGCGTGGTACTCCGCGGAGCATCTGGAGGGCGAATCGAGCACGCGCACGTCGCGTCGGCAAGACGCAGAGTTCACCTGCCCACTCTTGAAGCCACCTCGCGCGCATAGCGGAAGGCAACAGCACGACTGCTGCTCCTAACGCACGCTCAGAGACAGTGCGGGGGTGCTCGTAGTCGAACGTCGAATAGACGATCGCGGACGCAAGATACTCCAGCTCGCGTTGGATCGAGCCCATTCCCAGCAGACCGGCTAGCGGAGCATGCACTCGCAGGGTCTCCCTGGATTTCACCTGCTGCGTGTCAGGGGCTACGTAGCACATCGTGCGCATGTTATGGAGCCGATCTGCTAACTTGAGAATGAGAACCATGGCCTCGGGTGACTGCGACATCGGTGCACTATTAGTGTTCAGCTTGAGCGTCGCCTCAACGTGCCTTAACCTCTCCTCAGCGTGCCCGTGTCCCAACTTGTCAAGTTCGGAGACCCCGTCCACCAACGCGGCAATCTTCTCACCGAATTCCTCGCGAAGCTGGGCAAGAGTACACATATGCGTAGCGTCGCAGTCGACGGTGTCATGAAGCAGAGCTGCACACACGACCTCGGACGCCATGCCGAGCTCGGTGACAATCATCGCGACCGCGATCGGGTGGCTGATGTACGGGTCGCCGCTTTTGCGCGTCTGGCCGCGATGTGTGTATGCGGCCACCGTGTACGCACGTTCGACCAGCTCGATGTCTGCCGCCGGATGCGCCGCGCGGACGGCCTTCAGCAGCGCATCCATCTGCTCGCTCGCTCGGGCGGGGGACACACGCGCTGCTCGTTGTCTGCGCCTCATGCTTGTGCTCCACCTGCGTTGGGCTGCGCAATGCCCCAGTCCAGCTTGGGCTGCCGACGGGGTCGGCGGGCACCGGCCAGCGCAGCGCGGGCTCGTTCGGCGCCATCGGGGTTGAGCCGGTAGAACCGGCGGCGCGGGCGCCGCGCCTCTACGTGCGTCGCTGGGTCCTCCCACGCGCTGTCCACCCAGCCAACTCCTTCAAGCCGAGCGAGGATCGGATAGATGGTGCCCGAGCGCAGCCCCACTAGTTCGCACAGCTCCAGGCCGTAGCGTTCCTTGCTGGGCTCCTCCAGCAAGGAACGCAGCACCAGCTGCGTCTGCAAGGTCATTCGCGGTGCACTCACGTGCGCTACTCTACATACTCCACATACGATGTGTCTAGAGTTAGGGGGCCCCTCCTGTGTCCTCGCCGCAGCGGGCGTGACGGGCAGTGTCGTGCCGTGGACCTGCTCGAATGTGTCGCGTCGGCCAGGGTCCACAGGCCGAACGGGACGCTCAGCCACGCTCTGCGGACCAGGAGCTCGTCGAGGCCGAGCAGGTCCTCCCATCGGTCGGTGAGGACCACGTCCGGCAGTTGGCCCTTCGCGCTGGCACGGGGCCGCGGCGGCTCCCATCAGCCGCGCAGCATCTCCGCGACGAGGAAGGCCAGCTCCAGGGACTGCTGGGTGTTCAGCCGCGGGTCACAGGCTGTCTCGTAGCGCCCGCAGAGGTCCGAATCGGAGATGTCCTGCGCGCCACCGAGGCACTCCGTGACGTCCTCACCGGTGATCTCGACGTGGATCCCGCCGGGATGGGTGCCCAGCGCGTGGTGCACCTCGAAGAAGCCCTGCACCTCGTCCACGATCCGGTCGAAGTGCCGGGTCTTGTAGCCGCTGACGGACTCGACGGTGTTGCCGTGCATCGGGTCGCACTGCCAGATCACCTTGTGTCC
>JALZDU010000316.1 GCA_030862405.1 Actinomycetota bacterium
TGGCTTGCAGCCGGCGCTGCAGCTCGGCGTAGCGGCATACCTTCTCCGGTTTGTCCAGGCAGAACCCGTCGTCGTACGTCTCGACGGAGGCGATGTCGGTGGCCGTGTCAGGATCGAACCGCAGCACTATGAAGTCGTAGCTGAGGGGCTCGTAGGACAGCGAGTCGAACGGGATGACTGGATGTCCACGTTGGGCCGCAGGGCCAGCTCGGCCAGGTGACGCAGCTGCTCGGCCATCACCTTGGGGCCGCCGATCTCCCGGCGCAGCACCGACTCGCTGAGCACGAAGGTGAACTGCGCCGGGTTCTGCCGGGTCAGCAACGCCTGCCGGTCCCGGCGCACCCGCACGGTGTCCTCCATGTCCTGGTGATCCGGGTGGCTGCCCTGGCCGAGGAACATGGCCCGGGTGTAGCTCTCGGTCTGCAGGTTGCCGGGCACGATCTCCGAGCCGACCTGCATGATCTGCGAGGCGCCCTGCTCGTCGCGGCCTCCGCGTCCGCCGTTGCCCCGGACGCCGACCATCACGAGAACCCGGCAGCGGAGCCCCGTGCCTCCGGCGCGGCTGCATGACCGGCCAGCAGAGCGCGCTGGCCGGCTCGGTGGCGGTCGTGCGGTCACCTGACGACCTTGAGTCCCTCGAGGAGACCCTGGACATCTTGTCCCAGCCGGGCGCGCTGGTCGAGATCGGTGATTCGGCGGCCGACATCGTCGCCAGGCGAACGGTGAGCATCGAAGACATCCGAGCGGAGTTCGGCAGGCCGCTGCAGCGGAAGTTGGTGGGCCGCTAGTCCGCGTGCCGGGGTGTGGCGTGATGAGACTGTGCACGGCCTGGGCGAGCGCGCGTAGGACCGTGGCTCGGTGTGGCCCTACGCTCACCGGGGACAAGGGAGGTGTATCGCAGCATGAGGTTCTCCGCTGCGCGGGTCCACATGAGTGACGCGACCGGTCACCTTGCACCGCTGCCGGTGATCAGGACCGGAGGGGCGAGGAGCGGGCCAAACTCAGGCAATGTCCCGTACTCTGCAACCATGACAGCATCCAGGCTGCTCGCGCTGCCCACGGTCGGGCGGCCGTGATGCGCGCCCCAAAGCGACGACACCCTCGGAAAGATCAGCGTTTGGTGCCCACCCCGGACACCGATTTCGGGGCACTGTCTGAACGAGTGAGTTATGTAATAAGCGCGGAACACAAGGATTATTTGACGACTGCAGGTCCCGGTAAGCTTCGAAGCGATGCGTCTGCGTGTCCCCGAGGGCTCGACTTTGATGAAGTTGGCACGTGGCTGAAAAAGGCGGTAGCCCGAGGCGATGTCAGCGCTGACACCGGAGGAGAGTTTCCTCGGTATATATGGACGCGCGTTGAGGGCCGCGTCTACGAGGCTCGGCTGAGCAATGCCAGCTTAGGGCAATATAAGGGATATCCGATTCAGGATTTCGAAGCACCCGGTTGGTTGGAGTGAGCGGCTCCTTTCACTTTCGAATCGAGTGGCTTGAAGCGCCCGGAGTGAGTACACCTGAGCTCGCAGCGACCTGGGCCAGATACGAAATATGGGCTAACGGCAGTTGTGTGAACCAGGTTGAGGCCCGAGACGCTACATTCCGGCGGTCGGTGTACGGATCGCTTTATCCGTTAGCTGAATGGATCACTTCCAACTGGTGGTTTCTCACAGCCAGTATCCGACCGTCTGCCATCGATTCCCGTTACTGGACTTGGCCAAATCTGCGAGCCCAACAGTGGCTGCGGCATCACAATATGCGCGGTGCAGGTGACGGCATGGCGTGGCCAGATCTTACGATGGTCCCTGAGGGTCCGGTAACATGCATTAGATGGTCTGCAGATAATGGTACCCTAATTGGGCCTGTGCGGTTCATGTCTGCAGGCACTGCCTTCGTCAACTCGGAGGAGGTGACGACTGGACTCGCCGAACTCGTTGATCATGTACTGGAACGCCTGGCCGAGGAGGGCATGTCAAAGACGCGTCTCGCTGAGGATTGGACTGCGCTTGGTGGCCTGGATGATGACGAAAAGACATTCTGCGCCACGGCTGCTCGCTTAGGCGTTGACCCTTTTTCTCTCAATGATCAGCTGGCAAGAGAGATCATCGAAGTTGCTGGCAGCTTGCCGGTAGATCTGGCTATTGAATTTTTCGACAATGCCGACCCGACAAGCCTGGTCAAGGCCGCAGAATGGACGCGCAGAGCTTCCAAAGTGGCAACAAGGGCCTCCGCTAGGGGTAGGGACCTCAAGGAACTCTATGGGGCAGTCTCATCTGACGCGGAGAAGGCGAGGAACGCTGTTGATCGAAGCTGGGAGGCCGGTTACGCTATGGCCCGCCGCGTCAGGCACGAGCTGGCTGTCAGCGATACGAATTCATTCGATGTCTTACCTTGGCTGGCCTTAGGCGAAGTCCGTGTCGATTCTGGCGGAGTCCAAGGAGTGGCCGTCGTCGATGAGAGCCGATGCGGGTTAGTGCTGGGCAGTCTCCGGCTGAGTAAACAGAGTCGCCTCTTTGCCCAGGCGAGGGCTCTGGGGCGGGCTCTCGTTCGATCTGGCCGGCGATCGTTCCTGTTATCAGCGGCGCGTAGCCGTGACGAGCGAGTAGCCCGAGCCTTCGCTGCGGAGTTATTGGCACCAGCGGAGGGTATTCGCGAATTCCTGGACGTACTTGGAAAGCAAGACGACGCGGCTCTTGAGGCTGTCGCGCGCCATTTCGATGTTTCGCCTCTGCTTGTTCGCCATCAGTACGACAACCAACTGGCCCACACATCGTCGTGACCGCACATCGCCGTGGCTCTGTCCATTCACGGGACCGGTCGAGTTGGGCCGACGCGTACCACTGCCCGGGTTGGCCTCTGTCGTACAGGTTGATGGAGACGACGTCGGTGCCATCAGAGATCGGGCTACGATACCTGAGGCCTCTGCCGGCCGGAAAACTGCGCATGAGCTACACGATGCTCGTGCGGCAAGACAGGCGTCGTCGTCGCCCTCCACGCGCGTCGGTCCGTTCGGCGACCGCTTCACTTTTCCCGCGCTCGCTACAGCGCGCTCGTGCCTGGCTCAAGGATCGCCTGCGCAGCCGCACGGTTGAGGAGCGGCCGCGGGGCCGCCGGTCGATCAACTCCGCCAGCCGGTTGCGCGCCTCTGTAGTCGGAATCTCGCGCGTTCCGGACGGGTCTCCCTGCCCGAGCGGTTCTGCAGTCATGTCGTGAGTATACAACTCCAGCATATATGCGGACCTGAACATGGCATCTTGTCGGCAGTGGCCCGCAGCTTGAGGCAGACAGAGCGATGACGGAGCTGCCCTACAGAAACCCGAGCACCCTCGGCCACCATGCCGCCGAGGGTGCTCGGGTTGTCCTGCTCGCGGTCAGCTCCCGCAGTTGTTCTTGCTGGTGACCTCACGCCACGTCTCGCCTGCCTTGCCGTAGTCGACCCCATCGAACAATGACCCGACCCTCTCGCCACCCTCGCTAACCGGCACACCCCACTCGGCAGTCCCGTCGCCGTTGGCGTCGAACCCCTGCTCGAAGTGCAGGTGCGGAGTCCCGTTGGCTGTCTCTCCAGTCTTGCCGACGTGTCCGATCTCCTGTCCCTGGGTGACGTTCTGACCCTGCTCGACGGACCGGTCCTGGAGGTGGAGGTAGGTCGTGAACCAGCCACCACCATGATCGATCTGGATCACGTTGCCCGCGTCAGGGCCGTCTTTCGACTCGTCCGAGGACATGTTGGCCACGCCGTCTGCGGGTGCAACGACGAGGCTGCCTTCGGTGTCGGCCTGAGGTTCCCGAACCATGTCCAGGGCAGGGGCATGCTCATCAGCGGCGTAAGTGTCCAGCCGCCACTTCTGACCGCATTCGAACGGCAGCTGAAAGCCCGGCCTAGGAGCCTCCGCACTGGCGGCGGGCACTGCACCGGCCATCACCAGGAGCCCCATCACAGCAACGGCA
>JALZDU010000318.1 GCA_030862405.1 Actinomycetota bacterium
GGAACGCCTTGTGCTGGAAGAAGTCCAGATGCCGCCAGGTCTTGTCGTGGGTGTCATGCACCGGGCACCGATCCCGCCCACAACCCGGCTCCGGGCAGGCGAACCGGGCACCGCGCGGGTAGTCCACCTGAAGATCCAGCCGGCCGGTGTCCTCGGCGAACTCCGCGCCACTCACCTGCCATGGCTCGCCCAGCCCCAGCGCCGTGGTGAACAACCCCAACCCGCCCGTGCCCATCTCTTCCACCTGATCGTCACTCATGGTCACACAGGCAACGAGACTGCCACCCCACCCGTCAAGCCGCCACGCCGATCAAACCCACACGATCTGGCGAGGAGCCATTTTTTGGTTGTGGCTGGTCGGGGGGCTGGGGGCAGAAATCTCGCGGCGATGATATGGCGGCGGAGCATGGTGAGCATGTCCAGGGTCGAGGGTTCAGCCTTCGACCGGTACCAGGGCGCGGCAGCCCGGCGGCGCGCGACGTTCGGTGGCGGGTGGCCGTGCAGGGCGTACCAGATGATGAGCAGGCTGTGGGGAGAACAGCCCGAATGCGACGGTCCGTTCCACGGCCTTGGTGACGCGGTTGCGGGCTTGCCCGACCCCGAGGATGTTCTTCACGTCGTGAAACATCACCTCGATGCTCCATCGGGCGGCGTAGCGGGTGATCGCCTGCGCGGTGGTGATGAGGTCGGTGGTGACCAGCGCGAGCCCGTACCCGCTGCCGCTCGTGCGCCCCGGTGTCGCGCAGGAGGATCACGCGGACGGGGTCGGTGCGCCAGGTTCCGTACCACAGGCAGGTGCGCTCGGTGATCTGCACTGGGGTGGTGGTGCCGTAGCGGGTGACGGTGGTCGTCTTCCAGGTCGCGGAGGCGGCGATGTCGGTGGGGGTGCCGACCCGGTCGCCCTTCAAGCGCGGCCGGCCCCGTTTGCCGGTGCGTGGTGGTGCGGGTTCGTAGAACGCGGCGTGGCAGCGGGCGCGGGTGGTGATGGTCATATCGCGGCCGAGCCCGGCGAACACACCACAGCCGTAGGCGGCGTCGGCGACCAGGTCGATCCGCCGGTCACCGAACCGTTCGGCGAGGGCGTCGACCAGGTCCCGAGCCAGGTCGGGCTTGGAGCGCTCACCTCCCTTGACCGCCAGGGTGGCCAACACCGGCAGCGCCACCGGACGCGAACAGAACGGCAGCGTCACGACGATCGCTGCGACGATCCAGTTGTTCCCGAACCCCAGCTTCGCCCCTCCGGCTGTGGAGCCGTCCATGGAACCAGCCGACCCCGTGGACCTTCTTTCCGCGGCGGCGGAACAAGGTGTCATCCACTGCGACCGTGATCGGTGCGCCCGCCGCCAGCAGGTGGGTGACAACCAGCTCAGCCACTCCCAGCCCAAGCTGGTGGGGACACCACCGCGCCGCGGAGAAGAACCGATGCGCCCAGGCGTGGTGCCCACACCCGGGCCAGACCTGCGCCGGTTAGCATCCCGCACACCGTGCGTCCAACCGGTTGGACCACCAACCCGGCCACCAGCGCGGTGAACATCTCGAAGGTCGGCGCGGTGAAACACGACCGCAACGGATCCAACACTCGTGACAGCGTGGCGGGTAGGGTCAGCCCTCGGGGCATCGGCGGAACACTCTTTCGATGAGTCGTTACAGGACCGCCGATGCTCCACCCAGACCCACTCCAAGATCAATGCGACACGCCGACGACGGCACACACGACCTCGCCGGCCACAGCAGCCCCCCGCCCGCGCCCCCCAGTCGCTGACCCGCCCGACTCTCACGGAAAAGTGCGAAAGTCGAGTGTTGTCAGCTATGGCTGGCTATCACAAGTTGATTTGTGACCTGCTGTGAGGGAGAAGCCGAAGGGCAGCTCGAGCCGGTGTCGCGCGAGCAGGTCACCGTCGGCGAGCAGCTCAAGGGTGGGGCCGTCGGCGACCACCCGGCCTTCGTCGAGCACGACGCTGCGCGGGCACAGCTGCAGCGCGTAGGGCAGGTCGTGGGTGACCATGAGCATCGTGCGGTCCAGCCGCAGCAGCACCTCGGCGAGCTCGCGGCGGG
>JALZDU010000321.1 GCA_030862405.1 Actinomycetota bacterium
CTCCGCATCCCCCGCGGACTCATGGGCCTCTCCTACGGCGAGCCCGGCGCCTACGGTGGGGATGAGGTCACGGTCGCCGACACCCCGGAGGGGGTCGATGAAGGCATGCTCCGAAGGGACTTGCTAGCTGCCGGATCGGTCGCCCTGGTCGGGGTGCCGATCCTTGGCAAACTGCTGAACAGGTCCCCCAGCGCAGGTGAGATGTGGCTGCCGTCCCAAGTCGGCATGGCCGACGTAGCCGAGATCAAGAACACCACGGAGCAGCTCCGCAGCGCGGCCCGAGCGCAGGGTGGGCAGGCACGAGCGGTCAGTGCCGCCGCGATTGAGTACGGCAGGCTCACTCAGGTACCGGCAGCAGAACCAGTCGCCGCGCGGCTCGGCTCCCAGCTCGCCGAGCTGAACACCCTCGCCGGATGGTGCTGCTACGACAGCGGGCTACATCGCCGCGCCCGGTGGCACTACCGGCAAGCCATTGACCTCGCCGCCCGAGTAGGCGATGACTTCCGGGTGATCGGAGCGGCGCAGCACGCCGCGATCATGGACCGGGAGCACGGCATGCCCAACGACGCGCTCAAGCTCTACCAACTCGCACAGGTCAAGCTCATGGGTGCTCCCAGGGATGATCCGCGGGTGTCCGCGCTGAGCGCGTGGCTGGCTGTGCAATCCGCGAGCGCGTTGGTCCTCCTTGATCGACCGGAGAATGCCCACTCGGAGCTTTCCCATGGTCAGGACGGTCGAGGGCACCTCCCAGACGCGTTCGAGCGTGCTGACATGGATCATCTTCACGCGCTCGTTCACCTGGATCTGGGGAGCCTCGACGTGGCGGAGCAGTTCGCCATGTCCTCGGTGCGGGGTTGGGGTGAGGGTGACCGTCGGGACGGCGTGCTCGGTGACATCACTCTGGCGGTCATTCACGTGCGGGCCGGTGAGCCCCGCGGCTTAAAGTTGGCCCACGGCGCTGTCACCGCGGTTAACACGCTCAGCTCCAAGCGTGCCCGTACCCGACTCGTGCCGCTGGTCGCCGCGCTGGAGGCCCGTCCCGGTGCCGATGCCCGTCAGTTGGCGCGGATGGCCCGCCAGGTCGCCACCGCGCGCGTGTAGCCCCCTGGCGGGGGAGGGGGGTCCGGAACCTCTAATCGGCCCCGGCAGGTCTAATCGGCCGATAAGACCCCGATAAGGGCTCTGACCTGCGATCTAACTGGGACGGCCTCCCACGGCGAACCCCCCGAATCGGCCCTTACAGCCGGTGCGGGGGGTTCCTGGTGCCCGATTAGACCTTGCCGATTAGACCCGCCTGTCACCGCCGGCCGTGCGGTGCCCGTCCAACTGGACCACGTTGTCCGGGTGGTCGACGTCGCCGATGATCGCGGTGGTGGACACGTCCAGCGCGGACCCCTTGATCCCGGCCGCGCTGCCCTGCCCGGCCACGTGCACCGTCCCCACCTCGACCCCGGCCTGACGGAGCTGCCCCCCGAGGGTCCGGGGAGTCAGCGACCCGTACAGCTGCGGCCGCAACCGGGCCAGGCCCGCGATGACATCGGGTAAGTGCATCGCCTTCGCGACCCCGACGACCTGGCGCACGTCGTCGAGGAGCACCACCTGCTCCGCCTCGACCTCCATGACCTCCCCCGCCGCGTGCCCGCTCAGACGTCCCACGGCCTGCCGGGCAGCGCGGGCCCGATATGCCACCTTCTCCGAGCGGGGCGCGTCGAGCCCGACGATGGTGCGCACGATCAGCGCGTCCGCACCATCACCCCGCAAGTAGGCGATGCCCTTGTCCTCGAAAACGCGAACAGGGTGGTCCGGATCCCGTTCTGGTAGCTCGAGGTGGAGAGGACCTGATCGTTCGCCACCTGGCTGTTGACCTTGAAGCACAGCCGGGTCGATGCGTTGTCCGCAATGTCGGTCGGGATGGACTTCGCGCTCGGCTTCTGCGTCGCGAAGTAGCAGATGATCCCGAGCGCGGGACCGCGCTTCACCAGGTCGGCGCAGACCGCGATGAACTCCTCGCGGGTGGTCTTGTCCGGGTGCTCGAACCACACCTGGCACTCGTCGACCCCGACGAACACGGGCTCCAGGTGCAGGTCGCGGCGGT
>JALZDU010000348.1 GCA_030862405.1 Actinomycetota bacterium
CTGCAGCAGCGCGCGCCAGCGAGCTGCTGCAGGGCCGCTCGTGAGTGGGTTTGGGTGCGGTAACACTGTTACTCACTCACGAGCCGCGTAGTGGCCACTCTTACCGCGACGCCGTCGCCAACGGTGCCAGGGAAGCCGGCGGCCAGGGGCCCGTAGTCGATCCGGCGGGCGAGGACCTCGCCGGCGATGAAGTCCTCATACTCCCGGGCTGCTGCGAGCACCGCTTCCGGCGCGTCGACGGTCAGCGCGATCCGGTCGGTCACGTCCAGTCCGGCCTGCTTGCGGGCCTGCTGCACGACGCGGACCAGATCCCGGGCAATGCCCTCGGGAACCAGGTCCGGGGTGACCACGGTGTCCAGTACCACCAACCCCGAGCCGGCCGGCAACGCGGCGGACTCGTCGGTATCGGCGGCAACCAGCCGCTCGGTGTACTCCCCGTCCAATAGCGGGATCCCGCCCGCCGTCACGGTCCCGTCCGGTCCGCGTTCCCAGTCCCCCGCCTTGACCGCACGGATCACCTTCTGGGTGTCGCCACCCAGCCGGGGCCCGCAGGCTCGGGCGTTGACGGTGAGGTGGAAGCGGCCATAGGCGGCGACGTCCTCGGTGAGCGTGACCGACCGGACGTTCACCTCATCGCGGATCAGGTCGGTGAACGGTGCGAGCGCGGCAGCATCGCCAGCCGCGACCGTGAGTGTGGACAGCGGCTGGCGGACCCGGAGGCCCCGTGCCTTGCGCACCGACAGCGCGGCGGACACCACCTGGCGGACCCGGTCCATCGCAGTGACGAGATCCCGATCCGCGGGCAGCGCCGCGGGATCGGGCCAGTCGGTGAGGTGTACTGAGCGCTGCCCGGTCAGCCCACGCCACATCGCCTCGGTGGTCAGCGGCAGCAACGGAGCCGCAATCCGGCACGCTACCTCGAGCACGGTGTGCAAGGTATCGATCGCCTCGGGCTGGCCAGCCCAAAAGCGGTCTCGGGACCGGCGCACGTACCAGTTGGTGAGCACCTCGCAGAACCCGCGCACGCTTTCGCACGCCCCTGCGATGTCGTAGCGGTCCATCCGGGTCGTTACATCAACGGCCAGGTCGTGCAGCTTGGCGAGCACGTACCGGTCCAGCAAATCCGGGCTGTCGGTTCGCCACCGGCCTTCGGTTTCGGCGGCGTTGGCGTACAGCGACAGGAAATACCAGGAATTCCACAACGGCAGCAGCGCCTGGCGCACGGCCTCCCTAATGCCCTGCTCGGTGACCACCAGGTTGCCGCCCCGAAGGATCGGTGAGGCCATCAAGAACCAGCGCATCGCGTCCGAGCCGTCCCGGTTGAACACCTCCGTAACCTCGGGGTAGTTGCCTTTGGACTTGGACATCTTGAGCCCGTCGTCACCGAGCACGATGCCGTGCGCCAGGCAGGTACGAAACGCCGGTCGGTCGAACAATGCCGTGGCCAGTACGTGCAGCGTGTAAAACCACCCCCGGGTCTGCCCGTTGTACTCGACGATGAAATCACCCGGATAGTGGTGTTCGAACCAGTCGGCGTTGTCGAACGGGTAATGCACCTGCGCGAAGGGCATGGCGCCGGACTCGAACCAGCAGTCCAGCACCTCCGGCACCCGGCGCATGGTGGAGCGCCCGGTCGAATCGTCCGGGTTGGGCCGGGTCAGCTGATCGACGAACGGACGGTGTAAGTCCACCGGGCGCACCCCGAAGTCGCGCTCCATCTCGTCCAGGGATCCGTAGACGTCCACCCGTGGGTAAGCGGGGTCGTCGGAGATCCAGATCGGCAACGGGGAACCCCAGTACCTGTTGCGGGAGATGTTCCAGTCCCGGGCGCCCTCCAGCCACGTGCCGAACTGGCGATCTCCGACGTTGTCCGGAACCCAGGTGATCTCGCGGTTGAGCGCCACCATCCGATCCCGGAACTGGGTCACCTCGACGAACCAGGACGACACCGCGCGCTGGATCAGTGGGTTGTTGCAGCGCCAGCAATGCGGATAGGGGTGCTCATAGGTGTCTTGACGCAGCAGCACGCCGTGGACGTAGCCGTTGCCGTCGCGCAGGTCTCGGATGATCGCCCGGTTGGCGTCGAATACATGCATCCCGGCATACGGAGCCACCTCGGCAGTGAACTGCCCGGCCGAGTCCACCGGAACCACCGCCTCGATACCCGCGCCATCGGTGATGGCCTTGTCGTCCTCGCCGAAGGCGGGAGCGAGGTGCACCAGACCGGTGCCCTCATCGGTGGTCACGTAATCGGCAGCGAGAACCTGGTGGGCGTTGGCTCTGCCGGTGAAGAAGTCGAACGGCGGGGTGTAGCGGCGGCCGAGCAGCTCTGACCCCAGGTACCGGGCCAGCACGTGGGGATCGTCCCCGAATTCGCGAGCGTAGGCCGGCAAGCGGTCCTCGGCGATCACGTAGCGCTCACCGGCCGCCGCCACGGTGACGTACGTGAGTTCCGGATGCACCGCCACCGCCAGGTTGGACGGCAAGGTCCACGGCGTGGTGGTCCAGATCAGTGCCAGTTCACCACTATCGAGGCGCAGCCCGACGGTGACCGCCGGGTCCTGCCGAGTGCGGTAGACGTCATCCATCCTGGTCTCGGTGTTGGACAGCGGTGTCTCGCAGCGCCAGCAGTACCACAGCACCCGGAAACCCTGATAGATCAATCCCTTATCCCACAGCGTCTTGAACGCCCACAGGACGCTTTCCATGTAATCCAGGTCGAGGGTCTTGTAGTCGTTGTCGAAGTCCACCCAGCGAGCTTGGCGGGTGACATAGTCGCGCCACTCCCGCGTGTAGCGCAGCACCGACGTGCGGCAGGCGGCGTTGAAATCGGCCACGCCCATCTGTTCGATCTCGGACTTGTGCGTGATGCCGAGTTGACGTTCCGCCTCCACCTCCGCGGGCAACCCGTGGCAATCCCAGCCGAAACGGCGCTCCACCCGGCGGCCGCGCATTGTCTGGTAGCGCGGCACCACGTCCTTGACGTAGCCGGTGAGCAGGTGCCCGTAGTGCGGTAGACCGTTGGCGAAGGGGGGGCCGTCATAGAAGACGAATTCGCCTGCGCCGTTGTCCCCGGCCGGGCGAGCCGCCACTGACGCCTCGAAGGTGTGGTCGGCCTGCCAGTACCGCAGCACGGCAAGCTCGACGACGGGAAAAGCAGGTTGAGCCGAGACGGGCTCCGCGGCAACCTTTGGGTAAGCCATGGTGGTATGCGCTCCTCAGGGCAGTGGCATTGCCGGTCGTTCCAGTGCAGTGGTGTCCTGCTCGCTGCATTGGGGACGACCCGCAGCTCACGCCACGGACCGCGGTACCACCCCGCTTGCCGCCTGCGCTGGCAGGCAGCCACTCATTGAGCCGGCGATGACGGGCCGGACCCGTCCGGTTCTACTGGAGGCTCATCCACCGGATCATCCGATGTGTGGACTTGCCTCGTTCTTCCGGAGGCTCCCCGGTGATGGCCGGATCGGTGCCTTTAGCGCCATCCTACCCGGGCTGTGCCAGCGACTTGTGCCCGGCTGACCTCAGCTTCTGCCCATTGTTGCGCTCGCAGCCCGGTGCCGGCGGGCAAGTGCAGCATCCGGCCGGCACCGGTCACACGGTGTGAAACCCAGCTCCCGGGCCTCACGCACCGGCAGCCGCTCACCTTGCTCGTGGTCGGGCCAGGTGCAGCGGGTGAGATGGTAACGCGGGTGCTCGTCGACAACGAGCACCTCGTCATTCAACTCGTAGACCACCAACAGATCCGCAGCGTCGGTGTCTTCTTCACCGGGCTCGCCGGCCTCGCCCTGCAGGCCGGCCTCGATCTCCTGGTCGACCTCGGCGCCCTTACCCGACGCTATTGGCGTCGCTTCCACCGCCGGGTCGCCATACTCCGCAACGGTCGCCGACGCTGGCTGCGGCGATGGTTCACTCGGGTCGGCATCGCTCGCACGATCACCCGGCAGGCCATCGGTCGGCTCGTCGTCCAGTGACACGACGGGCTCGACCTCGGATTCGTCCCGGCGCCGCCGCCACCGCATGACGATCAAGGTGGCGACAACAGCACTGAGCGCGACCGATACCCAAGCCAAAGCCAGGTGGCCGGTGCCAAGCGCGGCGATGAGCAGTCCCACAGCCACGAATAGCAAACGCACGGTAAGAAGCATCACCGCTCACCCATGCGTTCCGGGCCCAAACGGTGGTTGGGGGTTCACCGGGTTGAACCGGCGCTCCCGGCGCGCGTCAGCTCCCGGCTTCGGCACGCGCGCCGAACCCGGAGGTGACGAAACCCTGCTGGCTACGCACCGTATCCGCCGGTGCGGCAGATCCGCGCCCGTCCAGCTCTCGAAGTTGCGACTCCAGATAGGTCTTGAGGCGGGTCCGGTACTCGCGTTCGAACGTGCGAAGCTCGTCGATCTTCTTCTCCAGGGTGGTCTTCTCCTGGTTGATCGAGCTGAGGATCTCGGTGTGTTTGCGCGCGGCGTCGCGCTCCAGCGACGAAGCTTTTTCGCGGGACTGCCGTTCCAGGGTTTCGGCCCTGGTACGGGCGTCACTCAGCATGGTTTCGGCTCGTGTTCTGGCCTCGTTGACCATACCGTCGGCCTTGGCTCTGGCATCGGAGAGCAACTGCTCAGACTTGGTCCGGGCCTCGCCCAACATCCCATCCGCTTCGGCCTTGGCCTCGCCGGTCAACCGGTCAGCCATCTCCTGAGCCAGGCCCAGCACCTTGGCAGCTTGGACGTGGTGGTCACCACCTGGTGCGGTCTGCTCGACCATCGGTGGCGGCACCGGGGCCATCACCGGCCGTGGCGGCTCCAGCGGACGAAGATTACGTCCGGTATCGATCGGCGCAGCACTGAGCTGGCGATCGAGCTCCTCAACCTGGTTGCGGAGATCGTTGTTTTCCTCGATCAAGCGAGCCAACTCGGCCTCAACCAGGTCGAGGAAGGCGTCCACCTCGTCCTCGTTGTAGCCCCGCTTGCCGATCGGCGGCTTACTGAACGCGACGTTGTGAACGTCGGCGGGGGTCAACGGCATCGGAT
>JALZDU010000373.1 GCA_030862405.1 Actinomycetota bacterium
CGCCGGGTCACCTCTGCTGGCGGAACCACGAGTTCGCCGCGGGAAGGAACATCGTCACGAGCGCAGCGAGCATCAGAAACGCCTCAAGCACCAACGTCCACCCGGCCTGAGGATTGACGATGTCTCGGGTCAGGAGCAGCACCGGAAGGCTCAGCACGGCCACCACCGTGAGGAGCACCCGCGCCCAGTTGCGGCGTTTCCCCATCAGAACGGCCAGGAAGACCTGGATGGAGATCAGGAAGACGATGCCGCCCAGGGCTCCGTAGAGCAGGATGCTCACCGCGTCCTCGATCACGCCGGCCTCGACGTCCGGTTGACGCTGCTGAGCGATCTCCTCGAGCCCGGCTCGCAGTTCAGGAAGATTTGTGAACGAGAGTGCCATCCCGACCAAGCCAGCCAGGAAGCTGGCAATCCACAATCCCAGAGATGTCCTCATCACGGTGGGTACTGTGTGCGGATTGACCGCCGCGACGGGAGGTGCATCTCCAGTCACCTGGACACCTTCGAGCGAGCGCGCCTCAGCGGCCCCTTTCGTCGAGGCGCCGGTGGCCGGCTCCGGATAGGGCGCCAGCCGCCAGCTCCTGGTTACAGCCGGTGGGGAGCTCTCGTCCGGGTGCGGGTCTGGGAATCGCGCCGGGTCTTGGCGGACCGGTGTCGTCGGCTGCGGCTCTCCAGACCGCACCGCGACGTCCTCCCGCGGCTGATCGCCCGGGAGCACCGCGTCCGACGGCTGGGGCTGCGGATCGTGTTCGACCGCCGGAGCGGTGGACAACGGCACCGTGGCGGGGTCGAGGGTGCTCTCGCGGTCGCTCGGCGCCGCTGGGGACGCCGTCCGTCGACGGATCGGCCGCGACCACCGCCGCCTGCTCTCAGCCACAACAGGAGAGGGCACGCCCAGGATCTGGGCGAGGGCAGAGCTGATGACGCGCGCGGCCGCATGATGGGCGGCCTGATTCAGCCCCATGGGGTCCGCGATGTCGTCCTCCGAGGGCACCACCGGCGGGATCAACCCGCGGTTGTCCCGCGCTGCCACGACCGCTGCCCGGGCGAGCGCGACCGGTTCACTCGGCATGCCAGCGCACTCGACCGACGCCACCAGCCGAGCGAACTCGCGCAGGCAGAAGGTCTTGCCCAGTGCAGTGGGTGCCATTTGCACGACGGTGCTGCGATGGGCGCGCTCAGCGGTCAGCACGAGATCGGCGGACCTGATCGCGCCCACCGACAACGGAGTCGAGTCGGGGAACGACTCGTCATCATCGAGGCCCAACACCACGAGCTCAGCACGCGTCAGGGGATGGATCGACGCTCCGGGAACGGCCTGCGTGCCAGCGCTGGAGACGTCGAACCGGGCGGCGTGCACCGGGCCGAACTTCTCATCGAGAAGCCGGCGAGCGAGTACTTCCGCAACCGGTGACCGGAACCGGTTGCCGGTGCACACGAACAGGATGCCGAACCGATGGGTGCCCGGGTGTTCCACAGGCGTCATCATCAATCAGCTGCTCGACGATTGGTTTTCGCACGGTCGCGTAAGGTTCTTCCGCGCTCTCCGATATCCCTGTCGATCATCGGGGTACTGCCGGTAAGGTCTCGAATCTTGCGGAATTGCGGTTGAGCGTGCCATCGGACATATTCTGCCACATCTGCTCGCCCGCTCGATCATCGAGATACACCACGCTCTGGTCGCCCTCCATGCCCAGGCCCGCAACCGGAACCGTGTCCTGGCGTCAAGCCTGCTCGAGGACCCGCTGACGCAGCTCGAGCCAGCAGCGCCGGGTTCGCGCCGTCTTCACCGGCCGACCCACCACCGCGTCGATCACGCTGCTGACCAGAGATGTGCGGTCACCCCTCGGTGCGCAGGGCGATCACCAGTGACGTCGACGTCAGCGCCGGGAGCAACGTCGACAACGGTGGGTCGGGGCTCGACGAGCTCGCCTGATGAGCGGCTGGGTCAGGACCGGTTCGCTGGCTCGCCGAATCGCTCCCGGGCGGCTTGGCGGGACACGCCGAGGACCATCCCGATCTCGCCCCAGCTGCGACCGTTCGCCCGGGCGGCGGCGGCCTCGTCGGTCTCGCGTGCGGTCGCGGCGGCGTCGCGAACGGCGAGCCCGATGCGGCGCAGATCGTTTGGGTCCTCGGCCTCGACAGTTTCCGGGTCAAGGGAGTCAAGCCAGGCCTCGGCGTCGGCGGCGGCTCGCTCCAGCTCCTCACGGGTACGTGGCATCAAGGATCACCCCTCCTCAGAGGAATCGATAGAAGGACCGCCGCAGCGGCATGGCGTGGATGGCGACCATGGCGCAGCGCGGCGGCGGAGTCCACGACCGGCCCGCTCCACTGTCTGCACGGACAGATGACCGAACCGCTAGGCTCCCGCGGTCGGCGACCGGGTACGTCCGGGCGCAGCCTGTCGACAGCGGGAGCCTAGGAGCTGGTTGATGAGCGTGATCCACCCGAGCGATGCTCCGGCGTGGCCGCTGGACGGTGACCTCGACCTCGACCACCGCGCCGAGCGGGATCTCCCCGAACGTGGGGCGTGGGTCCACCGGCTGCTCGTGCAGCGCGGCTTCTTCGCGGCTCCGTTCGACCAGGTCCCGGACGATCTGTACTGCATCGTCGAGAGCGGCGACGCCGCTCGGGGTCGAGACGAGGTCGCCGCCCAGCCGCACAGCCGGGTGTCGATGAACACGTTCTTCGGCCGCTTCCCGGCCAGCTACTGGCAACGCTGGACGTCGGTGACGGAGGTGCGCCTGGAGGCCACCGTGTCCGGCACGGGCGCACTCGCGGTCGTGGCGTCCGACCCGGACGGATGCACTCGCACGGTGCAGACGGTCCGGGTGGCTGGGGCCCGGGACGAAGCGGTGACGCTGAGTGCGTCGATCGACCGGTTCGTCGACGGGGGCGCGCTCTGGCTCGAGGCGGTGACCGGCGATGGCGCACTGACGGTGCGGGGTGTTCGCTGGTCGGTCGGCGCGGCGCGCACGCTGCGCCCGACCGCGGTGGTGATGTGCACGTTCAACCGGCCGGACGACTGCCTGCAGACCCTCGCTGTCCTCACCGCGGACCCGGACTCCATGACCATGGTCGACGCGGTGTACGTGATCGACCAGGGCACCGACACGGTCGACTCGCGCGAGGAGTTCCGCCATATCAGCAACCTCCTGGGGCCGAAGCTCTGCTACCGGCAGCAGCCGAACCTCGGCGGC
>JALZDU010000377.1 GCA_030862405.1 Actinomycetota bacterium
TCGGTGCCGGGTTCGCCGGGTTTCATGCCGCCCGGTCCCTGTCGCGCCGGCTGGGCGGCGCCGCGGAGCTCGTGGTGGTCAACTCGACCGACTATTTCCTGTACCTGCCGTTGCTGCCGGAGGTGGCCGCCGGAGTGCTGGACCCGAGGCGGGTGTCGGTGTCGCTGACTGCGACGCTGCCGGGGGTGCGGTTACGTATCGGCAAGGTCGATGCGGTGGATCTGGACACTCGACAGGTCAGCTACTCCGACCCGGAAGGCAGCTCGCATCACCTGGGATACGACCGGCTGGTGCTGGCCGTCGGAAGTGTGAACAAGCTGCTGCCCATTCCCGGGGTGGCTGCGCACGCCCACGGGTTTCGGGGGATCGCCGAGGCGCTGTACCTGCGTGATCACATTATCCGGCAGGTCGAGCTCGCCGCCGCGACCAGTGATCCCCACCTGCGGGCGGCGCGCTGCACCTTTGTAGTGGTCGGCGCCGGCTATACCGGCACCGAGGTTGCCGCCCAGGGCGTGCTGCTCACCGCGGAGCTGGCCCGGGGAGATCGGGAGCTGGCCGGTCAGCCCATGCGCTGGCTGCTGCTGGATCTGGCCCAACGGGTGCTGCCCGAGCTGGATACCCGGCTGTCCGCGACCGCGGACCGGGTGCTGCGCGAGCGAGGCGTGCAGGTGTTGACCCGCACCTCCGTAGACGTGGCAACCAATGAGGGGGTGCGGTTGAGCAACGGAGAGTTCGTCGCGACTCGCTCGCTGATCTGGTGTGTTGGGGTGCGTCCCGACCCGCTGGTCGACCAGCTGGGGTTGCCACTGGTCAAGGGCCGTATCGCGGTGGACGCCCAATTGCGGGTGGCCGATCATCCGGGGGTCTTCGCCTGTGGGGACGCCGCCGCGGTGCCGGACCCCGCCAGGCCCGGGCAGGTCACCTCGATGACCGCCCAACATGCGGTGCGGCAGGGCGCGCTGGCCGCCCGCAATGTCGCGGCATCTCTTGGGCACGGCCATCCGGCCCCATACCGGCACCGCGACCTCGGATTTCTCGTCGATCTTGGTGGTCGGGAGGCGGCGGCCAACCCGCTGCATGTGGCGCTGTCGGGGCTGCCGGCCAAGGCTGTCACCCGCAGCTACCACCTGTTGGCAATGCCCGACAACCGGCTGCGTACCGCAGTGGACTGGGTACTGGACGCTGTGCTGCCCCGGCAACGGGTGCAGCTGGGCCTGGTCCGCGCTTCGGCAGTGCCGCTGGACAGCTCCTCGCGGTAAACCCGGCCCCCTGGGTGATCGGGCTGAAACTGAAGGTGAGAACGCCTGAGCTTGATCGTTTGGTGCAGCAGATCGGTGATTTAGAAAAGTGATCAGGTATCCGTTTCGGCGCGTGCCTATCCACCGATTGCGGCCGATGACCTCATAGGCGCCCACGGGCTGCGCTTGGCCACACCGAGATCGAACCGGCCGCCAGAAGGCTGATCCAGCAGGGCGACCTGCTCGGCGACGTGTATCGGTGCATAAAGCGGCAGTACACGGCGATGGCCGTGCCGAGCTGAAGGATGCTGGTAAGCCGAACAGGTAGCCGGCGAAGGCCACGCGGACGGGTTGACCTCGAACGGCACGAATGATGTTGTTCGGTCGCCTAGCGTCGGCGCCAGAGGAAGCCGTCGATCCACACCCGAGCCACTCCCTGCGCACGCTCGACCGGCACCCGCGTCGCCAACGATGCAGCGGAGGTACGGTTGCCGTAGCCGGTTGCCGCTTTTCGGGGTACCGAACACAGCACCCCGCAGCCCGGGCGCGCCAGGCCGGTGCACCTGCCGGTCATGCCACAAACAACCGCTGCCAATCCGCTCATCGCGCTGCTGCGCAACGCTGGCGGTGCTGTCCCGCTAGTCGATCCGGTACTGGTACAGGGCGATCGGTATTTAAGACGTCGGCGGGGCTGCCGCTGGGAGTCGTCATGGCGGCGTCTGACGATCGCAACGTCACGTCAGGGTGCCGTCAGCAGGTGCAAACCAGTGCATGTCATGCAGGGCGACCGTCCGGGTGCAACGTCCTCTTCCGCGCGCGTCGCGCGCTCATGCCAGGTCGGTGATTCCGTACAGCACGCGCAGGCGATGCCCGGTGGTGTCGCTGAACTGCCACGGCAGGTTGATTCGCGATGGCTTCCCCAAGACCGCGGTGTAGCCGGGCATGATGCGCTCATCGGTTCCGCCGAGCGTGCCGCTCCGCCAGGCTGGTGCACTAAGCGCCCACACCGGCGGGAAGGGACCCACGATGGTTGAGGCACCGGCGCAGGCCGGGTTGATGCGGATGGGGACGCCGGGCGCCCGCTGGGTTCTGTTCGCCACAGTGCTCGGGTCGGGGCTGGCGATGCTGGACGCCACGGTGGTCAACGTGGCGCTTGACCGCATCGGCCG
>JALZDU010000387.1 GCA_030862405.1 Actinomycetota bacterium
CTCCCCGGCTCCGCCGTGGTTTGAGTTGGCGTTCAGGCCAGTGAGAGCCGGTGGGATGGAGGCGGCTGGGATCTCGCCGCCGCCAAGAACGACCCGGTCGATTCATAGGCCTGTGGTGCCGTCGCGGTGCCGGCCACGCCCGAGATAGCGAGCGAGTACTCCGTCCTTGCTAGGCAACGATTCATGGCCTAGCCGCTGCACGATGGCCTCGCAGCACAGGCATCGGCGACCTGGTGGGCTCATTAAGGATGAGACGCACACCGTGGTACCGCAGAGCGCCGCATATCGACCTGCGCCGATCGAAAACCCGATTGCCATGTTATCGTCGCTGATCGCATGATCGGTATGGTCGAATTCGCAGGTGAACCAAGTCATCAATTTCGTTCGGGTCCTCGGTTCGTGCATCTCCCGCGTCCTGGCGCTCGAACTGCTCGGTGGATTAGGTGCGTGACCTCGGCGCTTGCCCGGCTCAGCCGGCAAGGTTGTCGAATTCGCCATCCTTGGCGCCGGCCAAGAAGGCGGCCATCTCATCGCGGGTGAAGATCAGTGCCGGGCCACTCGGGTAACGTGAGTTGCGCAATGCAATTTCCCCGCTGTCCAGTGCAGCGGTCTCCACGCAGTTGCCGATCTGACCGCTGTGCCTGCTTTTGCGCCAGGTCACTCCGGCAAGTCGGGCGGCGGACGTACCATTGCGAACCGACTTCGACATAGTTGCCTCCGTTCCAATGGGTGCATCTGCACGTGCATTCAGGCCGAACGTAGCACGTGCCGCCGCACGCCTCAATGCACGTGCACGTACATGTGGGTGGTTCTCGGTGCCAACAACGGTGTGGCAAGCCTTCGGCGTAAGGCCGGCTTTCGCGTGGTCGGGGACTTGGACTCAGCCGCTCACATCCCGGCGCGTGCCTTCATCAGCAGTTGCCTGGTGTGCTCTGGAGTCTTGGCGTCCACCGTGAGCCGGTCGAAGACTCTGGCGTACAGCTCAGTCTCGGATCGTTTGTCCAGATACAGCGCGCCGTTGAGGTGCTCGATGTACACCACATCCGGCAGCTCCGGCAGGGCGAAGCGCAGCATCGTGAAGGAACCCTCAGCGCCGTATCCGCTGAGCTGGTAGGGCACGACCTGCAGGGTGATGTTGGGCCGCTTGGTGAGTTCGAGGAGATGCTCGATCTGGGCCAGCATCACCCGCCTGCCACCGATCGGTCGGTGCAGCACGGACTCGTCAATGATGGCCCACAGCTTGGGTGCATCCGACCCGGCAAGCAGCGCCTGCCGCTGCATTCGCATCGTGACTTGGCTCTCTGCCCTCCGGCTGCCCACCTGGAACCAACCGCGGGTCGCGATCGCCCTCGCGTAGTCCTCGGTCTGCATCAGGCCAGGCAGGAACTGCAGCTCGTAAGTGTGGATCCGCGACGCTGATTCCTCCAGCCCGAGGTAGTCCTGGAACCAGTCGGCCAGCATGTCGGTGTAGCGATGCCACCAGCCCGGCTCGTTGGATGCCTTGACCATCTCGAGGAACGCTTCGCGTTCCTCGAGATCCGTTACCCCGTACATGGTGAGCAGGTCGGTCACGTCCCGCGGCTTGAAGCTGACCCTGCCGAGCTCCAGCCGGCTGATCTTCGACTCGGAACCACGGATGGCGTAACCGGCTTCTGCGCGTGAAATCTCGGCGGCTTCCCGGAGCCGGCGCAAGCGTGTGCCTAAGACGATGCGGCGAACCGTGGGGCTGCCGCTGGGACCACTCGTAGAACCACGAGATGCCTCGGCGGGATCGTCTGTGGCCATGACGCACCTCCGGTGTATTCGAGTGTCCCCCATCCGCATAGCGCTGTCACTGGTAGTGCTGTCACTGGCGGACACCCGATCACTCAACGTACAGAGCGATGGCAGAGGGTCAACACACCACCCATGGTTTACCGCGCGCGGCCACGCTCATACCCTGGTTGCGTCCAGACCCGTACTGCAACGCCTGCGAGGCCTTCCATGTCCGATACCGACGTTCCGCTGTCGGATGATGTCATGCCAGTGTATATCGACCGCACCAAGGCAAGTATTGCCCGGGTCTACGATGCGTTTCTGAACGGCAAGGACAATTATGAGGTCGACCGAGAGGTTCTTCGGCGGGTTCAGCAGGTTGCGCCGGAAGCCATCAGGCTGGGCCTGGACAACCGGGAATTTCTCATTCGGGTTACCCGGTTCATCGCCAGCCAGACGGGTATTACCCAGTTCCTCGACTGCGGGTCAGGACTTCCTACGTCGGAGAACACTCACCAGGTCGCTCAGCGAATCCAGCCGGACGCCTGCGTAGTATATATCGACAACGACCCGGTCGTGGTCGCACACGGCCGTGCGCTGCTTGAGGAAAACGATAAAACGCACTTCAGCGCTGCCGACATCTTTACACCACGCGAGATCATCAATGACGAGGTCGTCCGCAGGTACCTCGATTTCTCGCAACCGATCGCGCTATTCCAGCTCGGGACCCTGCACCACTACGCCGGTGAGCGCAGTCCGCAGAGCATCATGGCCGAATACATCGACGCCCTGCCCTCGGGCTCCTACGTGGCAATCAGTCATTTCTTCGATCCCGAAACCACCAGCGAGTTGAGCGAGCTTGCCCGGAAGATGGAACACGTCTTTCTGCATAGTCCGATGGGTAGTGGAGTGTTCCGCACCCGCGCCGAGATCGAGGGCATGTTCCCGGGTTTGGAGCTGGTCGCACCCGGGCTGATACGATGCGCCGACTGGTGGCCTGACGGTCCGCGGATCAAGCCGCTGGATCCCGTGCAGCACTGCATCGTCGGAGCGGTCGGCCGCAAACCGTGACTTGGAGTTTGCCTACGCCGAAGCGAGCCCGATCACTAAACGTAGCCACGGTGGCGCACGGTTCAATGCTCCATCCATTGTTTACCGCCTGAGTCTGCACTCCTACGCTTGGCTGCGTCCACATCCCCGCCATAACGCTTGTGAGGCCTTGATGCCCGGTACCGACGCACCGCGTTCGGACGACGTACCACCACGGTACTTGGACACGACCAAGGCAAGCATCGCCCGCGTCTACGATGCGGCCCTCGGCGGCAAGGACAACTACAAGGCCGACCGTGAGGTCGTTCGGCGACTCACCCAGGTCGCACCCGAGCCGCGTCAACTCGCATGGGACAACCGGCACTTCCTGATCCGGGTGACCCGCTTTCTCGCCGGTGCGGCGGGCATCACCCAGTTCCTGGACTGCGGGTCGGGGCTGCCTACGGCCGAGAACACCCACCAGGCCGCTCAGCGAATCCAGCCGGACGCCCGGGTGGTCTACGTAGACAACGACCCGGTCGTGCTCGCACACGGCCGGGCACTGCTCGAGGAGAACGATCAAGTTCACTTCAGCGCTGCCGACATCTTCAAGCCACGGCAGGTGATCGAGGACGAAATCATCTGCAAATTCCTTGACTTCTCCGAACCGATTGCGCTGTTCCAAGTATCGACGCTGCACCACTACGACGGCGAGCGTAGTCCGCAGAGCATCATGGCCGAATATGTCGATGCCCTGACGCCAGGTTCCTATGTGGCGCTTACTCATTTCTGGGACCCAGAGACCAGCGAGTTGAGCGAACTTGCCCGAAAGATGGAACAGGCCATGCTGCACAGCCCAATGGGCAGTGGATGGTTCCGTACCCGTGCCGAGATCGAGGACATGTTCCCGGGCCTGGAATTGGTCGAACCAGGGCTGGTCCTGTGTGCTGACTGGTGGCCCGATGGCCCGCGGCTCACGTCGCTTGCGCCCGCGCAGCGCTGCATCCTCGGAGCAGTCGGCCGCAAACCCTAGCTCCCATTTGCGTGATCGACATATCTCCACCGAACCTTGGTAGCCGCCATTCTAGACGCCCCAGGGTGAGATGCGTGGTCGTTGTATTTCTCCATGCCGCCCGGCATCTGTGCACCGGAGACTGCCGCTTACCGTTGCGGGTCACACTGTCGGGCTCCTCGTGGCGAAGCCCGCAGGGTCAGCGATGTGCCCCGCGCTGTTGCGCTCACGGCCGACGAGCGTGGCGACCGGGTCTGGGCGACGATGGTCGGGATGCCGTTCCACCGTTACCCGTGGACTGATCTGTACGAGACTGGTTCGGACCGGGGAATCAGCGTTTGACCGGGTTCACGGCTCGAAGGTCTTTGACCACTTGGCAGAGCATCCTGAGGCTGCGGCAAAGTTTTGAGGCGGCAATGACCTCGATCTCCACAAGCGAGGCCGTCAGCATTGTACAGGCGTACGATTTCTCCCAGTTCAGTACGATAGTGGATGTTGGTGGTGGACGTGGCGGTCTGCTGACCGCGATCCTGACTGCGCACCCCGCACCTTCAGGGAGTGCTCTTCGACGTACCGGCAGTCGTGGGCCCAGTCCGTGTTGCCGGAAGGCCAGCACAGTCAATGGGCAACTTGCGGGTCGGGAGATGCTGGTGATGACCTCTGGTGGGCGCCAGCGCACCGTTGCGAAGTACCGCACGTTACTCGGCCTTCCGGACTTTGACTGAGCCGAGTCGTTCCGAGTACTGACCGAATCAGCCTCCTAGAGGCGGTGCCTGACGCGCTGGTTGATGCGCGAGGAATGGTCACGGGCAGCCAGCGCGGGCGCTACGTCGGGTGGCACTGCGTCCACCGGCCACCAGGCCAAGTCCGCGGACTCTGAACTACACACGGGCACGGCCTGCGCGGGAGCGCGCAGCAGGAACCGCACATCGAAGTGCCGGGTGGGTACGCCCAGCGAGCACGTGATCGGGTGCACGTCCAGGTGCAGCGGCCGGGGATCAATGTCCAGGTCGGTAATGCCGGACTCCTCGGTCGCCTCCCGCAACGCCGCCGCGGCGAGCCCGGTATCACCCTGCTCGCAGTGTCCACCGAGTTGCAGCCAGCGCCCGACCCGCGGGTGCAGGGTGAGCAGCACATGAGCCTCGTCGTGCGAGAGCACCACAGCGGAGGCGGTGAGGTGGCCCGGCGCGCAGGAACGAGCGCAGGCATCTGGGCGAGCGGTGAGGAACCCGAGGAAGGCGTGGCGCAGGGCATGCTGCCCGGGATCACCGGGCGCCCAGTTGGACAGCAAGTGCACCGCGTCGGCGTGCACCGCGGCGTTGGGAGTTGTCGTCGTGGTCCCGCTTGTCCTCGTGGTGACAGTGGTCATCGCAGCACCAATCCTTCATCGGGATCCCGCGCTGGACGTGGCTGCGGCGGTTGGACAGGGTAGCCGACGGCGATCGCGCCGAGCGGCCGCCAGTCCGGCGGCAGGTCGAGCTCGGCGCGAACCAGGTCCGGGCAGAACAACGTTGAGCCGATCCAGCACGAGCCCAGGCCTTCAGCGGCCAGCGCCACCAGCAGCCCCTGCACGGCGGCACCAGCGGCCACGGTGAACATCGTCTCCTCCGCGGTTTTCCTCCGCGCGTCGGGATAGGTGTGCGCGCCGTCGGGCACCGCGACGGGCACCAGCACCTCCGGTGCGTCGCGCAGCAGATTCCCCCGTCGAACCCGGCGTTCGATGTCGTGCTCAGCCAGCCCGTCGCGGCGCAAGTCAGCACGCCACGCCTGCGCCATCGCATCGAGCAGGCGTCGCCGCAGGCGCCGGTCGACCAGCCAGACGAAGCGAACCGGCTGGGTGTGATGCGGTGCCGGTGCGCTCAGCGCCACTCCCACCGCGCGCCGCAGCATCTCCGGGTCCACCGGCTCGGCGCGAAACGAACGAACCGAACGCCGCAGCAGCACTGCCTCGGCACGGCCCAGTGCGCGCCCCTGCTCGATAGCCTGGTCTGTGCCGAGCCAGAACAGATCGTCGACCACCGGGCGGATCAGATCCGCCGCGGTGCTGCCGTCGTCGTCGCGCGACAACCCGCGCAGCACCGCCACCGGCACCCCGCCCAGCTTGCCCTTGACCAGGTCGGCAGCCGCAGCGATCTCGTCGGCGACTGCCACCTCGGTGCTCACCAACTCGTTGCCGTGGCGGTCGACGGCGCCTGCGTAGCGGTGCAGCACGCTGAGCCCGGCGGCCCCGATCGCCGCGTCGATCTGGCCGACTCGCCACGCTCGACCCATAGTGTCGGTAATCACCACCGCGACGTCGACGCCCAGCGCCGCGGCCAGTCCGGCCCGCAGCCGCGCGGCGCTGCCATCAGGATCGACGGGTAGCAGCGCGACCTCATTGCGCTCCACGTTGGACGCGTCCACTCCCGATGCGGCCTGAACTACGCCTAGCGCGTTCATCGTGATCAGGGTACGGCCGCGGCGGGCGAGCACCTGCTTGGCCTCAGCCGTGACCAGCTCGCGGCGGGCGGCGTCTCTGGCCAGCGGGTCAGCCGGTACCACGCACAGCCGTCCCTCCACCTTGGACACCACTTTGCTGGTGACGACGACGACGTCGCCGTCGGCCAGCCACCCAGCGGCGCCGGCCACTGCGGCGATCAAGTCGTCGCCCGGCCGGAACTCGGGCAACCCGCGGACCGGCAGGATCCGGACCTGACCCCGGGCGGCGTGGTCCCGGATCGGTGTGATGCGGCCCGCGCCGGAAACCCTCATGTTGCCAGCCCGGCCAGCTCCAGGGCGGCCCTGGCCATCACCGCGGTTGCGGCCACATCGGACATCAGCAGCGGCACCTCCCTGACCTGCACCCCGGGCACCGTTGCGGCATCCCCGGTGTGCACCAACCAACCGTCCAGGATCCCACCCTCACCACGGCCCCCGTAGTGCCTGCCGACCGCACCGGCGTCGCACGCCACGCCGATGGTGGCCAGGCAGGCTTGCGCCATCCCGCGTACCGCGCGGCCCCCGACGATCGGGGAAAGGCCGATCACCCGGCAGGGCGTGCTACGCAAAGCCCGCCGGATGCCCGCAATGGCGAGCACGCTGCCGATCGACACGACCGGATTGGACGGCGCGAGCAGCACCGCATCCGCTTCGGCGATCGCGTCGCACACCCCAAGGGCCGGCTCCGCGTCGTCGGCGCCCACCGGAACGAACGCGCTGGCCGGCAGTGCCGCACGGTGCCGGATCCACCATTCCTGGAAGTGCAATGCGCGGCGGCCTGGGGCGTCATCGTCGTGGGAGTCGGCCACCACCACGTGAGTCTCACAACGGTCATCGGTGGCAGGCAGCAGCCGCACCCCAGGCCGCCATCGATGGCACAGCGCCGCGGTGACCGCAGACAGCGGATAGCCGGCCCGCAACATCCGGGTGCGGACCAGGTGAGTGGCCAGGTCGCGGTCGCCCAGCGCGAACCAGTCCGGATCGGCGCTGTAGCGCTCCAGTTCCGCTTTGACGGCCCAAGTCTCACCGGCCCGGCCCCAGCCCCGCTCGGCATCGATCCCCCCGCCGAGGGTGTACATGCAGGTATCCAGATCCGGGCAGATCCGCAGACCGTGTAACCAAATGTCGTCGCCCGTGTTCACCACCGCGGTAATCTCGTGCTCGGCGGCAACGGTGTCGACGCCAGCGGCTGGAAGGCCCAGCGCGGCCTTCACCCCGAGCAGGAACCGAGCACCCCCAACGCCCCCAACCAGCACCACAACCTTCATGACAACTTCCACCCAGCGCGACATGGACGCTTAAGGTTGTTCCAGCGGCCTGCTGAACCACCACATGCATCCATGTGTCACTTCGGATCGGGCGGGATGGGGCGGTCGAATGTGGTGCGCACTCGCGCGAAGGGTTTGTAGCGTTCGGTGTCCGCATACAAGCGGTAGGAGGCCTGGTCGGCAGG
>JALZDU010000395.1 GCA_030862405.1 Actinomycetota bacterium
GTGATCTTCGACGAATCAGCGATGGCGCACGGAGTGGCGCTTTACGCCGGTTTCGCGCTCGAGGCGTTGACCCGGTGAGCGAACTCTGCGTGATCGGGTTGGGCCTGATCGGTGGGTCACTGCTGCGTGCCGCCGACGGTGCCGGGTGGAAGGTCCGGGGAACCGCGGCCTCGGATGCCACCGTCACCGCGGCCCGGGAAGCCGGTTTCGACGTCTCATCCTCGATCGAGGATATGCTGCAGGCCGCCGGTGACGACGCGCTGGTGGTGCTTGCGGTACCGCTGCCCGCGGTGGCCGACGTGCTGCGGGTCGTGGCCCGGCACGCCCCCCGCTGCCGGCTGACCGACGTGGTGAGCGTCAAGCAACCCGTCGCCGCCGCGGTCGCGCGGCACACCCCGCTGGCCCGTTACGTGGGTGGGCACCCGATGGCGGGAACGTCCGCCTCGGGCTGGGCGGCCGGCTCGGCCACGTTGTTCGCCGGGGCGTCCTGGGTGGTGAGCACCGACGACGGTATCGACCCCACGGTGTGGACACAGGTCGCCCGGCTTGCGCTGGATTGCGGCGCCACCGTGGTGCCGGCCGGCGCCGAAGATCACGATGCCGCGGTGGCGCGAATATCACACCTGCCGCACGTGCTGGCCGCGGTGCTCGCCTCAGTGGGCGTCGATGGCGGACCCCTGGCAATGGCACTGGGCGCAAGCTCGTTCACCGACGGCACCCGGGTGGCCGCTGCCCGACCCGAATTGGTGCGCGCGATGTGCGAGGGCAACCACAGCGCACTGCTGGAAGCGGTGGACGATGCGCTCGGCCGGTTAGGCGCAGCCCGCGGCTCACTGGCGTCCACTGGCGCGCTGGACGCCACCATCCGGGCCGGCCACCTTGCCCGCCGAGCCTTCGACGCAGCCCGCGACGGTCGCGACGGTGACACCGTGCACGTCGACCTGGCCGCGCCCGGCGCACTCGCGAGGCTACGCGAGATCGCCCGATCAGGCGGTCGCGTCATCGCCCTGCACGGCGCCCGCTGCCAAGTCGCCCTCTAACCAACCACGCGAGGCGATGGTGGCGGCGCTGAGCGATGACCCGTATAACGCGATCGTGCAGCGGGTTGCGGTGCAGCCGGCGGAGCCAGGGCCGTTGAGTGGGTGGCCGGTGGCGGTGAAGGACCTCATCGACGTGGCCGGCCTGCCCACCCGCTGTGGTAGCGCGGTCCTGGCCGACGCCGTCCCGGCGCAGCAAGACGCCGCCGTGGTGGCCCGGTTACGCGCGGCCGGCGCGGTGGTGGTCGCCAAGACCCACACCCACGAGTTCGCTTACGGACCCACCGGGGACGTCTCCGTGGACGGCCCGAGCCACAATCCGCACGATCCGCAGCGGATCACCGGTGGCTCGTCGAGTGGGTCGGCGGCCGCGGTAGCCGCGGGACTGGTGCCGCTGGCGTTGGGCACCGACACCGGCTGCTCGACGCGTACCCCGGCCGCGCTGTGCGGCGTGGTCGGGCTCAAACCGGCGCGCGGTGCGCTGCCCACCGCTGGGGTGTTCCCGCTGTCGGAGACCTTGGACCACATCGGGCTGCTGGGCGCCGGCATCGACACGGTCGCGGTCGCCTTCAGCGCGCTGACCGGGCACCGGATCGACCCGGCAGTCCCGGTCGAAGGCACCGTGGTCGGGCGCCCCACCGACGCCTACTGGCGGGTGCATGATCCGGAGATCACCGCCGCCGTGGATCGCGCTGCCGCCGCGCTGGAAACTGCGGGGGCCATCCTGCGCGACGTCAGGCTGCCCGGAATCGATGAACTTGCCGCCACCTACTACGTGATCGTCGACGCGGAGGCCTACGCCACGCACGCGCGCTGGCTGGCCCAGCGACCCGGCGACTACCAGCCGATCACCGCGGCACGGCTGCAGGCCGCCGCCCGGCACACCGCCGCCGATTACGTCACGGCCCAGCGGACCCGCCGCAGGTTGGCCACCGAGCTGACGGATCGACTGCACACCGCAGCCGTCGATCTGCTGCTGCTGCCAACCACGCCGCTGCGCGCCACTCCGATCGGCGCCGAACAGGTCCACGCACCGGATGGCACTCAGGTCGCGGTGCGGCCGGCGCTACTGTCTCTCACCCTGCCCTTCAACCTGCTGGGCTGGCCTGCGGTGTCGGTGCCGGCGCCGGAGGTGGCCGGGCTACCAGCCGGGATCCAGGTGGCCGGGGTGCAGGGCGGGGAGCAGGCGGTACTCGCCGCCGGTGCTTGCATCGCGGCCCGGTGACGCCGACTTAGGTGCGCCGGGCTAATCCGGGGTATTCCAACACCAAGCCGTCGGCGTCCACCGTGAGCTCCACTTTGAACAAGTCGTTGGCGACGCTCACCACTGTGGTTTCGCCCACCGCCACGGTGCTATAGGTCTGCCGGACGCAACTCACCTCGAGTCCTGGCAACGAGACGAACGCCACCGGCAAGTCGTCGTACTGGGTCAAATCCTGCTGGGGCGCGTCGGGCTGGGCGGGGGGACGATGCAAACCCAGCCGGCGCACGGGCAAAGCCTTGAACAGCGTGCAGAACGCCAGATCGACGTCCAGCGCTCCGGCGAACTGGGTGCGCACGGTGCCCACGCCGTGGTCGACCCGGTCGACCAGCCAGATGCCCTCCTCCGAGCGAGTAAGGCTGATGTACTGCTCGCCCTGCGCCCGAATGGTGCGCACGGTCAACCGCTGCACTACACCGGTCTCGTCGGTGGCCAGCGAGTAGGACGCCGAGTACGCCTCAGCGCCCTCTTGCAACGCACTGACCAGGGAACCGCTGGCCCGCATACTGCGTCCGCCGAGGACCACCCGCGCGGCCTCCAACCGCAGACCGTCCATACCGACCCAGGCCAGCATCCTGGTGGCCTGCGGCGCACGGCGGGTCGGCGTGGATGCGGTCTTGCCGGTAAGCCGCTGACCGGCCTCCGAGGCGCTCACTGTCCGGCCTGAACGGGCAGGTCGTCGAGTTTCACCGGAGCCTCCTCGTGCTGGCAGGGTGTATGGCACGGCCCGCGACCGGACGGTCCCGAGCTAAATCTTTGCCGATGATCGCACGGCCACGCACCGGATGGGATCCGCGGATATCTCGAACTGCGCAAGATCGTAGTATCCCCCAGGCGGGTGCCATCCGATAGCAGGTATGCTCGTTGTGAAGTCGGGGAGTAGCCTTCAGCGCGGACGAGTGTCCGTGGCAGCACTGTGTCTAAGGTAATAGTGTGCTGGCTACTCGTCGGAACAAACCAACAGATCCGTCGATGGCCGGGGGGCGCCCGAGCATGCGGGGATTCACCCCGCTCTGCAGCGCGTTGCGCGCTCCGTCCGGCTGCCGGCCGTCCAATGTGAACCACAACGAAGAAGGACCACATGCGCACGCCCGTCTCCGACCGCCGACCGCGGGCCGGAATGACCCTCGCTCCCCGTCACCGGCAGAGCCGACCCCTGCCGATGAGTGCCGTGGCCGTGCGCCGCGGCCAGTTCGGGGAGTTCGAGCTGCGCCCGGTGCGAGAGCACACCGTCGAAGCGCTGACCGCTGCGGAGGCGACCGAGGAGCATTGACGTATTCACACGTCAACAGGTACCGCGTCATGCTTTCAGGCGGGCCTTGCGTGGTGACGACCTCCAGCTTATGCAGGGCGGGGGATGACGCCTACGGTAACGGCATGCTGACAGTTACCGAGGCGGCGGCCCGGGCCATCAACTCACTCGTAACCAAGAACCAGATGCCGGAGGGGTCAGGCCTGCGGATCGCGCCGCAGAGCCAAACTACCCGCTCAGAGGGCTTGGGACTGTCCATTGCGGCGACCCCGGCTGACGATGACACCGTGGTCGAGAGCAACGGTGCCAAAGTCTTCCTAGCGCCCACTGTGGTCTACGAACTCCACGAGCAGGAGCTCGACATCGAACCCGCCGACGATGGCGGCGAAGTGCGCTTCATCGTCGAGCGCAGGAAGGCCTGAGGCAAGGTCTCTGCGATCTCGCTGATCGTGGTCATCCCCAGCCGAGCAGCGGCCCCAAGGTCACGCCGACAGCAGGCGCTGGAAGAATTCACGGTAGCGCTGGAAGCTCACCCGCAGCTCCTCGGTCGACACTGCCTCGCTCGTACGCCCACTCCCGACATTCGCACGGATTTCGTCCAAGGTGCGATCGATCAGCACGCTGGCCTCCTGCACCGCACGCTGGGGGTCGTCGACGAAGGTGGCCTGCACCCGCTGCCATTCCTCGCGCATCCCGGTCACGTCATTGAGCAGGCCAACACGCTGCGCCTCGCCAGCGTGGCTATCGTCGACGGCCTCTGGGCGCCGGTGAGCGCCAGGCTCGAGCGTTGGCTCAGCCTCGGATATCCGATCAGACTCGTGAAGCCGATGAGAGTCTTCACCATTAGCCGTGGTGCCAGCGCGCTGCGCCGAATCCGGATCGCTGGGATGACCGGTGCGTTCCCCGTGGCCTTCTCGATCGTCCTTCTCGAGGAAGCGGTTCAGCTCACTATCGACAAAGCGGCGCACCCGCTTGCCCAGACCTTCTGACTTTTCGGGCTCCCCGTAGGGCTCCTGTCGCGTGCTCATTTCAACCTCCGTCGGTGATATCTTGATACCAGCCTCCATACCCCCTTTGTCACATACCCCACAGCTCGGGCAACCATTCTCAATACACTCGTTCAGCCCATGGTGAAGCTCAGCCCGGGCGCAGCCGGCGACGTGAGGATGCAGCTTCCGTACAGCGGCAGCGCAGCGCAGCATCCGGGTGATACTGCGGCCACGACCTGCAAGTGGCCGCGGCGACAAGCTCAGCACGTTTGCAAACGCGTCCGACGGGGTTAAGCTGAGAGTGAACAGGTCTACCTCGTCCGGTACAGGTCCGGGCCAGTTTGACCAGGGATTCAGGAGGAATCATGATCATTCTCGGTATCGTCTTGGTGGTGCTTGGCCTTCTGTTCCCGCAGGTGAATATTCTCGTCACGATCGGAATCATCTTGATCGTGGTCGGAGCGATCCTGGCTCTGCTCGGCGGGTTCGGCCGCACTGTCGGCCCCCGACGCCACTATTGGTAACTGGCTCGGCAGCTTTTCGAGCCTGCGAGCGGGCGTGTCGGTGCATGCTGAGCGGTACCGTCGGGATGCGCTGTCTCGCCCGCCGTGCTCATA
>JALZDU010000431.1 GCA_030862405.1 Actinomycetota bacterium
GTGGGAAGGAGGCCACTCGGGGCCGATCCTCGGGGTCGAAGGCCCGCAGCTCGCTGGCGAACATCGTGCCATCCGCCCCGTCGATCCAGTACAGCGGCTTGACACCCATCGGATCGCGGGCGACCAACCCATTCCCGGTGGCGGTAACCATCGCGAGCGCGAACATGCCGCTGAGCTCGGCCACTGAGGCCGGGCCATCCCGCATCACGAGGTGCAGCGCCGCCTCGGTGTCCGACCGGGTCTGTAGCCTTCCGGGAGGCAGCTTCGCGCTGAGGTCCTCGTGGTTGTAGATCTCACCGTTGCCGATAATCCATGCCGTGCCATCACCGTTGGCCAGCGGCTGCCTGCCGCGGCTGACGTCGACGATGGAGAGTCTCTGGTGGCCCAACCATGCCGAGTCGAGCGTCAGTATCCCGGTATCATCCGGTCCCCGATGCTGTACCCGGTTGAGCATCCGCTCGCACTTGCCAGCGTCAACCTCACCGAAGGCCGCGACGATCCCGCACATGTGTTATCACCTACCCCGGTATCCATTGAATATCATCGGCCGCACTGCCAACAGCGGTGGAGAGCCAACTCACTCTCCAGAACGGTTCCGTTAGCTGACGTAGCGATAGCATCGACGCGACACCACAGACCCGTTTCAGGCACCGCGATCGCTCACCAGCCAGGCACGATGGATCGGCGAAGACCACCGCCGCTACGTCACTGCGCGCTACCAGTGCGCTGAGCATCGACCAGAAATCTCTCTGATTTGATCACGTTGACCTGCCAGTGGAGAGCGAAAACCGGAATCGTCGCGGATCGATGGTCACGACACGATGCTGCTGCACCGGCCCGTGAGCCAGAGGCGGTCTCCTTGGGACGATCATGCGTTGGCGATGACCGGCTCGGACCGGACGTAAGACTCAGACCGCCGAACAGCTCACTTGACTCGACGGTGTGGGCGCGACCCGCGCCAGCCTCGATGCCCAAGGGTTCATGGAAATGATCGACCCTCCCGCGCCTCCAATTTTCACGCCGTCGCCATCTGCCGGATCAACCGGAATTCATCCGCGGCGGTATTTGGGCGCTTCCATGCACTCCACACCGTCTGATCCCACCGTTGCTGCATGTCGAGCACCAGCCGGGATGTCGACGCGCTGTCCAGGATGCAGCACAACGTCACCGTCGCTCATGTGGAACGTCACTTCACCCTGCACGCAGTACAGGACCTTGTCGTAATCGTGTGAATGTGCTTCATAGAAGTAGTCCGCGCGGTTACTCCATGAGTGGGGTGACAGTCCTTCGTCCGCGTATGCCTGTTCGATCTCCTCGCGTGTCATGAGAGAAGCGTATGACGTCCCTCACCCTGATGCACCAGCAAAACGATGCGAGATCGCAGGTTTGCTCTGAATCGCCCTCTTGGTTGACGAGTCTGCTTGGCCTGGCTTGGGACGATGACTTTGGCCGCAGTGGCGAGAAGGCGTCGTGGGTCGTCCCGCTGCCGTGTAGCAGGAGCAGCGGTTCCCCGGATCCGGCGCAGGCCCACGAGAGTCAAGTGGTTACCCCTCATTGTTACCTGCTGGTGGGCCGGGGAAGGCGGCATTCGACACAGGGCGTCTACCGTCACGCCGACTCGACAGCCATAGTGGACCGCTCGCCGCGGGGCCAACTCGGGCCCCGGCAAGAACACTTGCCGGCATCAGTGCCGCTTCGGCGGCTCGCTCGGCTACCCGCTCAACGAGTGGCTCACTAGCCATCAGGTCGAGGAGACCGCCCGCACCACGTACCGCGCTTTATCCGTCCATCCCGAAACGGAACACCCACGGCTCGGTCAGCGCCGACGGGTGCACAGGAAAGGGGCCCGGCCGATCGACCGGGCCCCTTTGAGGGAATGAACTTGTCTTGATTCCGATGTACGCCGAAACGTCCCGGCGACCACCTCCATCTCGACCGTTCCTCTACCTCCTGTGTTCCTTATGTGCCTGCCCTTGCGCTGCCTCATGCGAGCGCTTGTTTGGCCTGTCCACCGTTGTTGTCGGCGCATTTTTTAACACTCGCGGCCAGCGCTGTCAAGCCGCGAGCCCCAGCCATTATCCCGCCTTCCACCGTCCCGTCACTTTCCGTAGCGCCTCTGGCGGATTCCCTGCCTCCGGCATCCGGCCAGAACACGCGATGGCGTAACGAAGGGGTAGACGGGCAGCAGCGAAGTGGCTCGGTCAGCACCGGATGGGTGCACAGGAAAGGTCATCCATCTGGTGGAGCATCCGACGCGCCTGCCCCGGGCGCCGGTGCGCGGCCCTGCGGGCTGTGCTCGGTTGACAGCGCCCCGCCCGGACGGCTCGTAGCACACGCGCTGTGTGCTGCAGGCGGCGTCGTCTCTGCGCCGTGCTGGAGGTGACTTCGCGGCACACGTAGTGTCATGCGGCTGAGCAGGCGCTGCGGTCTTGGTGGTCCTCGACAGATGGACGGTGGGGCCGCCGAGCTTCCGCGTCCGTGCAGCCGCACCTCGAGGGGAGCTGTCGATGGGTGACCTCGGTCCGGAGGTAAGCACGGCCAGTGGCGTGGTGCGCGGACGAAGAGCGAAAGAGCTCGTGGTCTTTCGGGGCATTCCTTTTGCCCAACCGCCGGTGGGTGCTCTGCGCTTCGCTGCGCCGCAGCGGCCTTCGCCGTGGCAGGGCGTACAGGACGCGACGGGGTTCGGTCCGGCACCGCCACAGTCCGGGCCACTGCGCGCAGCCGGGACCACGGGCACGGAGTGGCTCACCGTCAACGTCTGGTCTCCGGACCTGGGTGCTGCCAGGTTGCCGGTGTTGGTATGGATCTACGGTGGGGCCTATATTTCCGGGTCCTCCGGTGATCCGGGATATGATGCGGCGTTGATCGCCCGTGAGGGTCTGGTTGTGGTGACCTTCAATTATCGGGTGGGTGTGGAGGGCTTCGGTCAGATTGAGGGCGTCCCGGCCAACCGTGGGCTGCTGGACCAGCTCGCTGCTTTGCACTGGGTGCGGCAAAATATCGCCGGTTTCGGTGGTGACCCGGAGCGGGTCACCGTGTGCGGGCAGTCGGCCGGGGCCGGGTCGATCGCGACGCTGCTGACCATGCCGCTGGCGGTGGGCCTGTTCCGGCGGGCGATCGCGCAAAGTGTCCCGGGGATGTACTTCACGCCAGCTCTTGCGGCGGACATCGCTGCAGTCCTGTCTGCACGGTTTGGTGTCACGCCCACCGTGGCCGGCCTTGCCGGGATCGACCCGCAGCGCCTGGCCGATGAGGTCGACCTGCTCAGCGGCGAACTGCCCGCGCACGCCGATCGGTGGGGCCGTGCGGCGCACATGGGGATCGGGTTCTCGCCGGTGGTAGACGGCGAGGTGGTTATCGATGTGCCCTGGCAGGCTCTAGCAGATGGCCGCGCAGCTGGTGTCGAGCTGCTGACCGGCCACACCAAGGACGAGTTCAGGCTGTTCCTAGCCCTGGCTGGACGCATGGGAAAGATCACAGAACAAGACACCGCCACCGCTCTGCGGATTCTTTCCCCCGGAGCCGACGGCGGGCTGGCGTATCGCAGTGGCTACCCGCATGCCTGCGCCGAGGCCCTCTATGAGCTGGTGCATTCCGATGCGCTGTTCCGGATGCCCGCGCTGCACCTAGCTGAAGCGCACACCGCTGCCGGTGGCACGGCCTTTCTGTACGAACTGCGCTGGCCCGCACCAGCGCGGGGCGGCGCGCTGGGCGCCTGCCACGGCCTGGATGTGCCCCTGCTTTTCGGCACCTTCTCCACTCCCTTCGGCCGCGTCCTGCTGGAGGAGCAGGAGCCCTCCGCCGAGGCGCTCAGGCTCGCCGGCGAGATTCGCCGTGCCTGGACGGCGTTCGCTGCCCATGGTGATCCCGGCTGGCCTGTCTATCAGGCCGACCAGCGACTCACCCGCCTGCTCGACGCTAGCCCCAGCACGGCGTCCTACCCGGAGGAGGCATCCCGACAGATCTGGAATGGACACCGCCTGGATCCGTTCGACCTGCTTTGACCACACGCCGGATACCTATCTCTGGCTGAGCTCCCCGGCGCGACCTCTGATCGAGGACGTCGGGCGCTCTTAGCGCGTGGATGGCGAAACCCGTGGACAGTGTGTCAGTCAGTCTGGCGGCGTGGGGTGAAGGACCGACGGGAGGCTGGCGGGCTATGTTTATCCTTCCCTCCCGCGGGTAATCAGCGACGTAAACCCCCACCGTGGCTCGTCCAGTCTTCAGGAGAACCGGACATGCAGGAGCAGGATATCGGCTCGGGACTTGCCGACAGGCCAGGAGTGGCTTTTGATGCCGAAAAGTTTAGGAGAGTCCGAGCAGCCGGGAGTCCCCACGGGGTATCAATATCCTACTAATGAAGGTGATGACGATATCGAGGAAAGTGCGGATCTTGAGGTTCCCGAGAAAGGATAAGCGCTTCTGCGATTGTACCTCTTTATTGAAGCGCTATGACGCTGCCAGCGGAGGTGCATCGTGAGCCAGGACCAGTTCACCCAGCAGGATCCTACGGAACAGCACGCAGCACCGGGCAGCGGCGATCGGACCGTGGAGTATCCGGGCCTCACCGGTGATATGGATGTTCAGCCTGACCACGGTGAGCGCAGCTACCGGGGCACCGGGCGTCTGGCGGGCAAGAAGGCCGTCATCACCGGTGGCGACTCTGGCATCGGCCGTGCGGTGGCGATTGCGTTCGCCCGGGAGGGAGCGGACGTGTTGATCACCTGCCTGGAGTCCGAGCAGGACGACGCACGGGAGACGGCTCGCTGGGTCTTCGACGCCGGCCGTCGGGCCGTCATGGTGGCCGGTGACCTCCGTGACGAGCAGCACTGCCGCGAGGTGATCGACCGCGCCATGCAGGAGTTTGGGCAGATCGACGTACTGGTCAGCAACGCGGCCTACCAGATGTCGCAGGACGGCGGGCTCGATGGCGTTACCACCGAGCAGTTCGACCGGGTGATGAAGACTAATGTCTATGCACTGTTCTGGCTGTGTAAAGCGGCCGTGCCGCACATGCCGTCCGGTTCGACCATCATTACCAGTTCTTCGGTCCAGGCCTTCCAGCCTTCCCCGCACCTGATGGACTACGCAGCCTCCAAGGCCGCGATCGTAAACTTCACTAAGGCGCTCGGTCACGACCTCGTCGAGCGGGGTATTCGCGCTAACTCGGTCGCTCCCGGTCCCGTGTGGACGCCGCTGATCCCCGCCACCATGGCCGAGGACAAGCTGGAGTCATTCGGTGCGCAGGCGCCAATGGGCCGGGCGGCGCAGCCGGCCGAGCTCGCGCCGTTTTATGTGTTCCTTGCTTCCCAGGAATCGAGCTACATGACCTCGGAGGTCCTCGGGGTGACCGGCGGGTCACCGATCACGTGAGGATCGGAGCTTGACGCTGCACCTCGGTGGGGAGAGCTGCAACTGTTGTCTCTGGTAGGTACCAGAGGAGCGCGGGTACGGCCTCCTCCCTGATGAGCAGGTCCGGGGTTCGATTCCCCGAGGCGGCTCCACGGCTCTGACCTGGTCAACAACCCAGATCAGAGTCTGTTGTAGACGGCGCGTCCAGTCGAACTTGCCTACGAGCGCAGGCTGAAGGAATGATCGATGCGCACAACGCTGCCATGCGCGACGTGCTCGCCGGCGCGGTCAGCACCGCCAACCCGGGCATCGAAGCGGTCGAGTTCACCGAACTCGTCCTCGCTCTCACCCGGGGCCTGGAGGCCGCCCTGTCCGAGCCCGACCCCAGCCCGACGGCTACGCCACGGAGTGGCGCTGCTCGTCGCTGGCCTAAACCACTTGCAGACCAACATCAGGAACCATCATGACCACGGCAGTCCTGATCACAGGAGCCTCATCAGGCATCGGCTACGCCACCGCCCAACGGCTCTCCCGCCACCCCGACCTGACCGTCTACGCCACCGCCCGCCGCACCGAGGCCATTGCCGACCTCGCTAAGGCCGGTGCTTGCATCCTCGCGCTGGACGTCACCGACGAGAAGTCCATGCGCGCCGCCGTCGTAGCAGTCGAAGCCGATCACGGCGCCGTCGGCGCCCTGGTCAACAACGCCGGCTACGGCGAGTACGGCACCATCGAGGAAACCAGCCTGGACCGAGTGCGCCGCCAGTTCGAGACCAACGTATTCGGACTGGCCCGCATAACACAGCTCGTACTACCCGGCATGCGTGCCGCCGGGCGGGGCCGCATCATCAACATCGGCTCCATGGGCGGTCGGCTCGTCTTCCCCGCCGGCGGCTACTACCACGCCAGCAAATACGCTGTGGAAGCCCTCACAGACGCCCTGCGCTTCGAGGCGGCCCCGTTCGGGATCAGAGTCAGCCTCATCGAGCCCGGCCTGATCCGCACCGGATTCAGCGACACCGCCGCCCACACCCTCGCCGGATCAGCCGCTCCGGCCGGCCCCTACGCCGCGCTCAACGCCGCCGTCGACCGGCAGATGGCCGCTTCCTACCAGTCCACCCTCCTGTCGGCGCCGCCGGGGGCGGTCGCCAAGGTGATCGAACACGCCGTCACGACTACGAGACCGCGCACGCGGTACGTGGTTACCCCCGCTGCCAAGGCCCTCGTGCACACCCGTCGGCTGCTTGGCGCCCGCGTGTTCGACGCCTTCCTGCGGCTGCAGTTCCGGGTTCCGCGTGACTCTGTGCGCGGTCGGTGAGTCAATCATCAGTCCGGTGCGCGTGGTTCAGGAACATGACCGCCTGCACGGCTGTCCACGCACCGCTGCCCTACGGCAAGCACTACGAGTGATCAACCACCACATCGATGGCTATATATCTCAGGCCCGAATGGCCACTAAGAACTTGGCTCAAGTGTCAAACACCTAGCGCCCAAGGAGCACTAGACCTGACCATCCCCTCATCGTACGGAATGAGGGGGAAACCCGGTGTCCTAACCCGGCGTCGTCGTGGGGTGGACTGCGCTCCGGCCCAGTGGACCTGATGCTCCCGACGGGTACGAGCACAGGCTTGTTGCCTAGCCGAGCGACGCCCGGTCTGAGTTCAGGATGGCGGCAGCGACCGCCTCGGGCTCATCGACTTGGACGTAGTGCCGCGCGCCGTCGATGAGGTGGGTTCTGCGGTCGGGACCAATTGGGCGAACCGGCGAGCGACGTGAGTGTTGAGGTAGGGATCGTCGCTGCCGAACACGATGCTTACTGGCAGGGGAAGGCGCGCAGTTGCGGCGTGCGCTTGGCTCGCGAGAGCAGGGTGCGCGGTAGGTCGGCGTTGAGGCGCCAGAACGCGGGTCGGGCGGCACGGAATCGGGTGTAGTACTGCGGAAGCAGGTCGCGGCGCACCGCATCGTCGCGGATGAACCTGCCGACCTGCCAGAAGTACAGCCGACGGTCGAGCCCGGTGAGTTGACGCTCAGGAATCGAGCGAGGTTCCGCAGGATCGGTGAGGCGTACAGATGATCGCTTCGGGGGCGCGCAGCCTGGGCATCCACCCGTAGTAGGTGTTGACCCTGTTGGTGCTTCGCGAGGCGCTGTTCGGCTACGCCGGTTTGACGAGTTCCGCGCAAGTCTAGGGATCGCCAGCAACGTGCTCGCCGCTCGGCTGGACCGGCTGTGCACCGAGGGCCTGCTGCAACGGCAGGCCTACCAGGCCCGCCCCGAACGCCATGAGTACCTGCTCACCGACAAGGGACGCGACCTTGCCCCTGCGCTGCTTATGATCATGAAGTGGGGCGATCGGTACTACCCCAACCCGGCCGGACCACCGCGCGTTGCCGTACATAGCGGAGACTGCGCAGGACAGCTCGACGACCAGCTCAGTTGCGACCGATGTGCACTGGCGGTCGGCTTCCCCGACGTGGAGATGCGCCCAGGGCCAGGGATGGGCCCGACCGCGCAGTAGCCGCAAGTCGCCGCGTGACACCATCGATGTAACAGCGGTAACAGCAACGGGCCGGACCCGATACAACGGGTGGGTCGTTTGCTGCGATTAGGGGTTGAACAGCGGGATCAAGCGGCCCAAGGCAACAGGGCATGCACTGCGGTGGTAGGTGCCGCCCGATGGCCACGATTCACCAACAACTCGAACTTGGGGGGACACCATGCGAGGAGTCATCATTCGTTCTCTGGCGACCACTGCCGTGCTCGGCGGAATTATTCTCACTGGTGCCGGCGTAGCCGCTGCTGATCCCGGACGTCCAACAGGCGGTGACAACTTCTCATCAGGAGAACCAACCTGCGGGGCGGGTGATGCCGATTTTGAGCATGGCTGTTTCTTCGGTTGGGGCCGATTCTTCAAGTAGGCGAGGATCCGACCCGTGTCGACGGCGACCGGGGGTCTGTCGTGAGGCACCCGGTCGCCGCCCGCTGGGTCTCTTCCGACCAGCGACCGGCGGTGGCGACCCACTCCTCAGGCGTGGTATCCAACAGCCGACGTCCCGGCCAGATCTCATAGTCGGCGAGTAGCTGGTCGTGCTCGGCCAGTCCGGCCTGAAAGGCGATCTCTCGACCCATCAGCAGCTCCGTCAGGGGCAGCTGCGACGCTGTTGCACCTGATGTCAAGACAGCCTGGGGTTACGACGCCATCCTGTGAATCCTTGGCATGCTCGTGCGCCGCATGATCGCACAGGCGCAGACCTCGTGTTCATGGACCTTCATGGCAGAGTCGCCAAGCTATTACTTCGCATGATCGAAGATTTATCCGACCACCCGAGCCAACTTACGTCGTTGGACCTCAAGATGACCCAGTCCGACCTCGCCGCCATGGTCGGTGGATCGCGCCAGAGCGTAAATCAGATCCTGCACCAATTCGAGCGCAGAGGCTATCTACGCATCGAGAGCAAAGGTTGATCGTAAAAGACCTGGAAGCCATACGAAGACGTGCTGGGTTTCCTCCTTCCTAGCACCGGCTCCCAACCCGTGACCGAACTGAGTCTCCATGGGGAAGCGACGCTAGCAACCAGCGGGTCGGGGAGATCAACGTGTTCAGCACCTCCCTCGGCGCTGGCCCGTATCGCCGCTGTCCGGGGCGAACGCGACGGCGAATCGCTCTGCGTTGTTGGTCATCCACACTCCGATATCCATGGGTTCGCGCCAAGGTCATAGCCGATCACGGTTACTCCTGCTCCTCCGTTCAGTGTGTACATCCTCTGTTTACTCCCGAGAAAGGTTCACGGTTCACAATTCGAGACAAGGTGGAAGCCGAGGGGTCAGCCAGATCCTAGGTAAAGGACGGCGGTCATGACGATCACTGACGACATCTACCGCCTGTGGTGCGCGTTGGCACCAGCTGCTCCAATGCCGCGTTCGGCCCAGCGCGAAGCCGGCACCGGCAAGTCGTCGGGCAAGCACCGGGCTGCCGCCACTCGGCGGCCGTACGCGCCCGTCGGGCGCACCGGCCGACGAATCCACCGATTGCCTTCTCATCGAGCGTAGTGATGCCATCCCGCCCCAAGGAGGCCCACTAGATGGGTGAGCGTCATCAGGCCATCACCGAGGAAGTTGGCACAGTAGGTTCCTGCGGTGGACACTCCGCTCCTGCGTGAGTTCATCCGCGACCCCAGGGGATCGCGGCGGTGATGCCTAGTTCCGTCGCGATGGCGAGCTGCTGAAGGAGCGGTGCCCCGACGTCGAGGTCGTAAGCGGCGAGGCAGGGGACCTACCGAAGTTCTTGGCAGATCGAAGTAGACCGTCCGCGGACCTGATCATCAGCACACTGCCTTGGGCGGCCTTCGCTCCATCAGCGACACGGAGGCCGCTGCTCGCCACTCTCGTCGAGTCCCTGGACAGTGGGGGCGCCTATACCCAGGCCGCGTATGCCTGGACGCGGTGGGCTCCACCGGCCCGCCGGCAACTGCGACAGCTTCAAGCCAGCTCCGAAGAGGTTGTGGCCGGCGCGCCTCTCGCCGGCGAATACGCGGTGGCGCAGCCGTTGCGCAGCCACGACGTCTGATTCATCGCGGGTAAGCAGCAGGGTATAGCGGGCTTGAATTGGCGGGGCAGTCAGCAGCACCTGGGAGGTCACGCGGAGGGTCTACCGGCCGAACGCCACCCGCGGGGGTCACCGCCGTGACCGCTGGGCGCACAGTGCGTGAACGCTGGTACCGCCCGGAGGACTTGTTCAGGGCCGCTGTCTCTTGTCTGGAGCAAGGCGATGGGGTTCAAATTCCGAATCGACGCGCGCTCGGTGGTTCGCGACCGTTTTGCTGTCGGTGATGCGTCGCGGTGACGAGAAGGCCCGCTGGAGGTCCTCCAAGGCGTCCAGAGTGCCTGCACCAGTGCCCAGATCGGCAGCGTCTGCTCCCCGCACACCGGGCACGTCGTGTCAGTTCGCGTGACCTCACACTTGAGGCAGTATCCCGTCCGCGCCATGTGTCCGATGGTTGGTCGCAGGCATGGCGGGGTTAAGGGCCGAACAGCTAACCGCTGGCAAACAATGAGTGAAGGGTGCCTGACGGGTGCAATCTGTATAGCCTGGGTGTTATTCGCGCACAGTGTCCGGCGAACCTACGATCAGCGGGTCGGGCGTACCGACGCTGTCGCCGTTCTTGCCGGTGTAGTTGAAGCGAGATAAAACATACCGCATCGACTCCAACCGTCCGCGCTTCTTGTCGTTACTCTTCACCACTGTCCACGGTGCAGACACAGTGTGCGTGCAGCGGAACATGCGCTCCTTGGCGGCGGTGTAAACGTCCCACTTGTTCAACGAGTCGAGATCTATAGGGCTGAGCTTCCACTGCCTCACCGGGTCGACACGCCGCAACGTGAACCGAGTCAGTTGCTCACTCTGCGTGACCGAGAACCAGAACTTGATCAGGTCGATCCCGTCTTCAACCAGCATTCGCTCCAATTGAGGAGCCTGAACCATGAAACGCTCGTAGTCCTCGTCGTCACAGAAGCCCATGACACGCTCCACGCCTGCCCGGTTGTACCAGGAACGGTCGAAGAACACGACCTCGCCGGCAGCGGGCAGTTGCTCAATGTACCGCTGGAAGTACCACTGCGTGCGCTGTACCTCAGTGGGCTTCTCCAGCGCCACCACCCGCGCGCCACGCGGATTGAGATGCTCGGTGTAGCTGCGAATGGCACCGCCCTTCCCTGCGGCGTCACGTCCTTCGAAGACGAGCACCAACCGGCGATCGGTGTACTTGATCCATGCCTGCAGCTTCAGCAGCTCGATCTGGAGTAGTCGCTTGGTCCGGTAGTAGTCGCGCCTCGTCATCCGCTGGTCGTAGGGATAGTCCTCCCGCCAGGTCTCGACTGGCTGGCCGTCGACGTCGAGCAGAACTGGCTCACCGGTGTCATCGGCGTCAACCTCGATCTCCAGCTCCTGCAGACTGTCCAGCAAATCATCGGCCTGGATCGTGCGTCTCGGAAACTCCCTCGGCACACTTTTGCCGTCTGTCATAAGACCTCCACCACCAAGGACACTGCGCCGACAATGAAGCACCAGCGACGCACCCGCGCAGTCATCTTCGCTTACCTTTCAAGAGTTGGCGCCTGACGTCCACCAACTTGCCGATCGCGAAGGCTCCGCACGTCGGACTTGCGGCGTCGGTGGGCATCGATCACGCGCACTTCCGTGGTGCTGCCTCTGTCGATTTCCGCGCTCATGTCGGCACAGCCGGTCCTGGGCAATCCAGCCAACCGCAACCGCGCGGTTTCGCTCCCTACGAAGAGCAGCAGCGATACTCCGCGGTTACGGAGATAATTGAAGTCCCGGACATGGAGTCGTTGACACCGCGCTCACGTTATTAAGCGATTTGCCTAGTGAGTGGCGAACCGAAGTACGTTGCCGCAGTAGCGCACCGCATCGGCTTATGGTCGGCCCTCTCGGCGCACCGATCCAAGTCGCGGCGACCGTCGGCGTGGTGCATCGGCGTGTCTAACCTGTCTGCTCGGTTCACTCGCCGATAGTGCTCTGATGCAGTCAGGGGAGGGCCGGAGTGACCGTAGATCAAGAACCTCTGGATTTCGAGCCGTGGGCCCTACCAGGCGCCGGCGGTGGCAGGGAATCCGCCAATGGGGATACGGCTCATGCGCGCCCTCGTGGTTTCGCCGCGCCGCATGGTCCGCACTCCTGCAGCGGATGCTGCGCCGTCTGGACGGGGGCGCGCACAGCGCACTGCTGCGCATGCCATGGGACCTTCGTCACGGTCGGCCTGTTCGACGCCCATCGCTCGATCGTGGGGGACTACGGGCGCTGCCGTGATCCGGCGACGCTGACCTGCCGGGCCGGGCGGCGTGCCGGTGAGCGGATGATGTTCTGGCGAGATGGCCTGTGGTGGGCGCCGGAGATGACCGATGGGTAGAGCCCCGTAATCCGAGTCAAAGATCTGTGCTGGTACAGGACAATCGGCATTCAAGACGGCAGGGGGCTGCCGCGGGGAGCGGTTATGGCGGATCTGGCGATCGCAACGCTAGATCGGGTGCGGTCATGCCCACCCGGTCAGCTGGGCTACTGATCGCAGAGCGCGTCGTATGCGTCGCGTGCCGCGTCGGACTGCCGGGCACGCTGAGCTACGGCCCAGTGCCGCGTCGCTCGATCCACGGCAATGGTGGTCCATCCAGCACCGTCTTCGTCGGAGAGGTGGATCAGCAATGTGTGGCTGTCGTGCTCGACGCGCAGGCGATGCCGTGGATTCGTCTGCTCCTGCAGACCCCGGACAACCTTTCCGTCGACGCCGGGGACATGCTGTTGCAGGCGCTGGTGACCTGCGCGGGGGTGACCCTGCGGGCGGTGCCGACGCGGCGGCGCAGCGGATGTACGGGTGACCATCCCCTACACCGCGCTACTGGCGCTAACAACCTGCCCGGTGAGATCGCCGGCTATGGACCCATCCCCCGCCACCGTGGCCCGAGATCTGGCCGCCGGAGGCACCTGGCGGCACATCCTCACCGACCCTGACTCAGGCCGCCCACTGGACTACGGCATCACCCGCTACCGACCACCCGCACACCTGGCCGGACTCGTCATCACCCGAGACCAAACCTGCCAATTCCCCGGCTGCCGCGTCTCGCGCACCGCTGCGACCTCAACCACACCATCCCCTACAACCCGGCAGACGACACCGGCCCGACCAGCGAATTCAGTCTCGGCCCCCGATGCCGGGGCCACCATCAGGTCAACAGACCCCCGGCTGGTCAGTCACCCAACACCCGACGGCTGCACCACCTGGACCACCCCCACCGGGCACGTCTACCACTCCCAACCCCACCACTGACCGACCAGAACCACACCCCACTCCAAACCAGATGGACCTCCGCCCTTCTGATTGCTCGGTGAGTCTGGCTGCTGTGATGCCCCTCGACATTCTCAAGCGGGTCGAGTTGGAGCACACGTGATGGGCGGCTGAGAGGATGGGGTCGTGAGCGAAACGCAGGTCATCGTTGTGTTAGCGGTAGCCGCGGCCGTGTTGGTCATATTTGGCTGCTTGATCTTGGTCGTGGTGATCCGGTTGCGTCGCATGGTGAACTCACAGCTCAAGACTCTCAACAACCTTCTGAGCACTCAACGCGCTGACCAACGGCGCGACACGCCCCGTGAGCCCTCGTAGTGACGAAGCCATCTCGGGCGCAACAGTTACGGTTGACCCAGGTACCGGCGGAGGGTGAGACGTGGAAGCCAAACGTAAGCCAGAGGAGCTTTCGGAGCAGCAACGCCAGCGGCTTCACCAAGCCCATCAGCGATTGCGCAATGCCTCGCATGCCCTTGAAGCATTGACCGTGGTCGAGCCGGTCCGAGGTCGATGGGTTGCGACTCCGGCGCCGGTGGAGGCCCTCGAGGCGGCACAGAATGATCTACATAATGCGTGGCAGGAGTTCTGGCGGGCTCAGCAGGAGCTCCTGTGCTGCGAGCCTCCTGCGGGTGCTCTCGGTGCACCGTCCGGGGGCCCGTAAGACACCGCAGGCATCCGTTGACGTGTTGGGATCGGTGTCACTTCTGCTGCGCTGCGAGTCCTGAACAGTTACGCTTCGCTGATGATCGAAGAGAGCAGCGAGCAATCTTCCCAGCCGAGTGAGCCAGCTAGCACGGACTCGTCTGACGACATGGCAGCAGCGTTGGCGGATATGAGAGGCTCGTCACCGTCGATGAGCGCAGCGATCGACGCCTCCGAGCTCACGCCTGAGAAGCTGGCGGACTCGCACGGCCGAGCCACGGCAGGCGAGCATGACGCTGCACCACCGGCCACCGAACAGGGAAGCCAGGGCTAGACATCCCCAGCTGCCTCGCCCACCTTCGTGCGGCGAGGCGCTGGCCCCTGGGCGTAACACCGGCGCACGGTTGCCGGACTCAGCGTTGCGCATTCACTCTCTTGTGCAAAGCTGAGGCCAAACTTACCCTCTTCAGGTGAGCCTATCCTTAGCTAGTGTGAACACCGCGTGACTTGTTGCTTGCGCCTGCATGAGATCGCGGTAGCCGTATATGCCGGCACAGAGAGCACAAACAGCACAGACTGGGGCGAGTGCCTCCCACTCTGGTGGTCAGCTGACGGGGTCGCAGGCCGCGATGTTGCTCTCGCCGCGATGCCCGTCACCGCAATCGACCTCGATGACCTGCCGACGGCCGAGCTGGCGCCTTTTGCCGGGCTCATCCTCGCGGGACGCAGTGATCAGAGCCTGCTGGCGATGATGCAGGACAAGCTACGCGGCTATCTCGACAAGGGACGCGTGGTGGTCTTCAGCGGGCAGCTGACCCACGGCTGGTTGCCGGGCGCGACGGCCTTTGAGCCCGGCCCGCAGTTGGGCGGCGAACCGGGACCGCCCCAACTGCACGACCACCCGATCCTCTCCGGTGTGTCGCCCGACGACGTCGGCGCGACGTTTCTCTACTCGAACGGCCGGCATCGTCTCCCGGTCGGCGCCGACGTGATCGCGCAGCGCGCGGACGGCACACCCGGGGCCTACGTGGACCGGACGTCGACCGGGGGCACCGTGCTGCTGCACGGCGGCGCCCACCTGCTGGCCAACGCCACCACTGGCAGCTCAGCCGCTCGGATCGCGCCGCAACTCATCGACTGGGTGCGCCGGGAGGCCCACCGATGACCAGCCGCGCCAGGCACGTGGTCGCGCTGCACAGCGGCTCGGCAGCCGAGAGTCGAACCTTTGCCGCGTACCGCGGCCGGTTAGCTGATGTGGTCGACACTCGGCGCGGTGCGACCACGCACGACGCCGATGTGGTGTGGGTACCGGAGAGCACCCCGCGGCGCCGGCTCACCGCGCTGGCGCCAGCCTTAGCTGCGGTGCTCGAACGCGGCGGCGCGGTGTTGCTGTTCGGCGATCAGGCCGGCTGGCGTGGCCCACTTCGGCCATACCGGGGCGCCCAACGCCGCCGGGTTTCTCGACGCGCTACTCCTCTGGGTGACGACGGCCCTTCCTCGTCGAAGGGATGGATCATGAAGCGCGGTCACGTATCGCTTGCCCTGCTCGCCGCGTCAGTGCTGCTGGTGACCGGATGCGGCGGCTCGGGAAATGGCACGCGCGATGCGCCAGCCCAAGCCGACCGGCTGCGGATCGCGGTGCCGCGGGACACCGGCCCTCTCAACATCTTCGCCGGCTCGCCCGAGCCGCTGGCCGAGCTGGTCTACGACAAGCTTGTCGCACCCTCGCCGTATGTCGACGAGCCACAGCCCTGGCTGGCCACCGCAGTCCGGCAGGTCGATCCGTCCACCTGGGAGGTGGATCTGCGGCAGGGAGTGAGCTGGCACGACGGTCAGCCGTTCACCGTCGACGACGTGGTCTTCACCTTCGAGTACATGACACTGGCCCCCACCGGCCGCTGGACTCACCACGTCACGACCATTCCGAATATCAGCGCGGTCACCGCCGTCGATCCTGATACGGTGCGTTTCACCTGCGGGTTCGCCTGCCCGGAGCTGGGCACCGTGACGCTGGCCGACCTGCCGATCATCCCAAAGCATGTGTGGTCGGCCGTGCCGCCGGACGCAGCCAAGGGGGTGAAAACGCTGCCGGTGGGTACCGGGCCGTATCGCTTGGTCGACTACAACCCGACCTCCGGTTACCGCTTCGAAGCGAACCCGACGTACTTTGCCGGCGCTCCGCGGGTCCGTGAGCTGGTCATGCCGGTGATCGATGATCCCTCGGCGACCTTCACCGCGTTGTGGTCCGGCGAGATCGACGCAGCCGCCCGACCGCTGTCCCCGGAGCTGATCGACCAGTTCAGTGGCTCTGGCCAGGTCGGCCTCGTCAAGACCGCGCCGCTGCAGTTTCCCGAGCTGCGGATGAACTTCGAGCGCGCCCCGTTCGACCAGCCGGTGTTGCGGCGGGCGATCAGCCGTGCGCTGGACCGGGATCAGATGCTGGAGACGGTATTCCTCGGCCAGGGCCGGCCCGCGGTCAAGGGTTACCCGCACCCGGACGCGCCGTTCGCCAACCCGTTGCTGTCCACGCCCTACGCGCCGGACGAGGCCCGCCAGCTGCTCGATCAGGCAGGTTTTGTCGACCGGGACGGCGACGGGATCCGCGAGGGCCCGAACGGCCCGCTGCGCTACGAGTTGTTCGTCACTGCCAGCCTGCCCGTCGACGTCCGCGCTGCCGAACTGGTCGCCGAGGATCTACAAAAGGTGGGCATCGAGTTGAAGATCACCGGCACGGACGCGGCCACGGTGGCGAATCTGTTCACCACCCGCGACTTCGACCTGGCGATCAGCACGATCACCGCGCACGGCGTCGCCGATCCCGACCAGTTCGTCATGTCCCACATGTCGGGCTACCTGTGGCGCTACCCGAAGATGCCTTACCCGGAGTTCGACGCGCTGTACCGCGAATGGCGGGCGGCCACCACCAACGCCGATCGCAACGCAGTGCTGCAGGATATGCAGGCGCTGTTCAACCGGCAGCCGACGTCGATCCCGCTGTACTACCCCGACGAGTACTGGGCCTTCCGGGTCGGTAGCTACGGCGGGTGGGTGGAGTCGCCGGGCTACGGCATCGTGCACAAATGGTCGCTGCTGCCGCCTGACGTCGCCCGCACCGCCAACGCCGTCGTCGTTCGCCAATAGTGGATCACCGGTAATGGGACGGTTGCGGCGCGCCCTGCCCCGCCTGGCTCAGTACGCGCTGGTCCTCTGGGTCGCCGCGACGATCAACTTCGCGCTGCCGTACCTGGCACCGGGTGACCCCGTCGACTATCTCTACACCGGTGCAATCCAGGGACTCACCGACGAGCAGCTGTCCCAGATCCGGACCGGCTACGGGCTGGACCGCCCGATCCTGGAGCAGTACGCCGGGTTCTGGACCGGGTTGGCGCGCGGCGACCTCGGGATCTCAGTTGCGCACAACCGCCCGGTGGTCGATCTGCTGCTCGAACGCCTGCCGTGGACGCTGGCGCTGATCGGGCTCGGGGTCCTGGGTGCCACGATGCTCGGCGTCGCGCTCGGGGCAGCGGCGGCTTGGTGGCGGGGCCGCCGGCGGGACATCGGGTTGGTTACTGGTGTGCTGGCAGTCGATTCGATGCCGAGTTTTTGGATCGGCATGATGTTGATCGCAGTTTTTGCGGTCCAGCTCGGCTGGTTCCCCTCCTTCGGCGCCACTGAGATCACCGCGGGCGGGGCGGCGGCGATCGGGGAGATGTTGCGTCGGCTCGTGCTGCCAGTGGTCACGATCACGCTGGCCATCTTCGGCTCGATCTTCCTGCTCACCCGAGCGGCAATGATCTCCGTACTCGACGAGCCGTTCGTCCGGCTGGCTCGGGCGAAAGGGGTTTCCGAGCCTCGGATCGCGCTGCGCCATGCACTGCGCAACGCGCTGCTGCCGGTCTTCACCAATGTGACGGTGATGGTGGGTGCGCTGCTGTCGAGCCTGGTCGTCGTCGAGACAGTGTTCGCCTACCCGGGGCTGGGCCGGCTGATTTACGAGGCAGTGACCGCCCGGGACTATCCGTTGCTGCAAGGCGGGTTCTTGCTGATCACCATCGGTGTCATCGTGCTGAATCTGCTCGCCGATCTGACCTATCCCCTGCTGGACCCGCGGGTACGCCGTCTCGCGGAGTCGGTGTTATGACCACCGCCCGGATAGGAGCGTGCCTGCTCGCGTTGCTGGGAACCACCGCCCTGGCCGCGCCGCTACTCGCGCCCTACGACCCGAACGCCCGGACCGGCACCCCGTTCGCCCGTCCCTCGGCCACGCACCTGCTCGGCACCAACGACGTGGGTCACGACCTGCTCTCCGAGCTGATCTATGGCGCGCGCATCTCGCTGCTGATCGGGATCGTGGCAGCACTGGCGGCGACGCTGGTCGGCCTGGCCGTCGGGGTGACGGCCGGGTACGCCCGCGGCTGGTTGGACACCATCCTGATGCGCCTGGTCGATGTCGTACTCGCCTTGCCGATACTGCCACTGGCGCTGGTGATTGGGGTCTTTCTCGGTCCCGGGCTGGGCAACCAGATCCTGGTGATCACACTGGTGATCTGGGCTCCGGTGGCGCGCGAGCTGCGCGCTCAGGTGCTGTCGTTGCGCGAACGCGACCACATCCAGGCGTTGCGCGCGATGGGCGGCGGCGCGGGTTATGTGCTGTCGCGCCACGTCGTTCCGGCGGTCGCACCCCTGGCCGTGCCGCAGTTCGTGCTCGGAACCAAGAACGCCATTCTGCTCGAATCGTCGCTGGCGTTCCTCGGTCTGGGCGACGTGACGGCCAAGAGCTGGGGCACGATGCTGTCGCTGGCCCATTCCCGCAGCGCCTTTTTGACCGATGCGTGGTTGTGGTGGGTAATCCCGCCGGGCGTGGCGATCGCCGCCACGGTGCTCGCCTTTGCATTGGTGGGTTACGCCTTTGAGGAGCGGGCCAAGCCCACCCTGCGCGACCGGCTCCCGCGCCGCCGACCAACGGTCACATCTTCGAAGACGCGGGTGCCGACTACTGCAGGGAACCCGCTGACGATCGTCGATCTCACTGTCAGCTACGGCTCGGGTCGGGATCGGGTGCTGGCCGCGAACCAGGTGAGCCTGTCGGTGGCAGCCGGGGAGGTGCTCGGGCTGGTCGGTGAGTCCGGCAGCGGCAAGTCCACGGTCGCCGCTGCCGCATGCGGCATGCTCCCGGCCGCGGCGTCGATCGAAGGCGGCCAGGTGATCGTCTGCGGGCGCGACCTGGCGACGTTGCAGCCCCACGAACTCCGCGGGCTGCGCGGTGATCGGGTGGCGCTCATCCCGCAGGAGGCGATGAGCGCGCTGAACCCGGTACTGACGGTCGGGGACCAGATCGCCGAAGCCATCACCGTGCACCAGACGGTGGGCGTTGCTGCGACCCATACCAGGGCCCAAGAGCTACTCGCGCTGGTCGGGCTAGACCCGGGGCGCAGCCGCGACTATCCGCACCAGCTTTCCGGTGGCATGCGCCAACGAGTCGTCATCGCCATCGCACTGGCCAACGACCCGGACGTGGTGATCGCCGACGATCCCACCAGCGGCCTGGACGTGCTCGTGCAGGCTGAGGTGCTCGACCTGCTCGATGACCTGCGCCGCCGGTTGAATCTCGCGTTGTTGATCGTGTCCCACGACCTGCCGATGATCGAACGCATCGCCGACCGTATTGCGGTCATGCGCGCGGGGCAGCTGGTCGAGGTGGGTCCGTGGGAGCAGATCGTCGCCGCGCCCCAGCATCCCTACACCCGGCACCTGCTGGCAGCCGCTCCACGGCTGCAGCTGCCGTCATGTGTCACAGAGTCGGAGACGAGAATTTCATGGCCGCACTGCTGCAGGTTCAGGACCTGACCGTCAGCTTCCGGCAACGCGGTGGTACGCATCGACTCATCGCCTGCCGGGAGGTCACCTTCGACGTCGATTCCGGTGAGACGGTCGGTCTGGTCGGCGGCTCGGGCGCAGGGAAATCGACCATCGTGGGTGCCGTGGTCGGCTTGGTGCGCCCCGACCGTGGTCGGATCATTTTCGACGGCAACGAGCTACGGACGTCCCCGCGCGGAATCGGGGGTCAGGTGCACCTGGTGTTCCAGGACCCGTACGCCGCACTGCCACCCACCAGGATTGTCGGGGCCATCATCGCCGAACCGCTGGTGATCCACCGGCTGGCCGACGGTCGCCAGCGGCAGGAGATCGTCGTGGAGGCGCTGACTGCCGTGCACTTGACACCGGTGCAGCGTTACCTGCCGCGCTATCCACACCAGCTCTCCGGCGGCGAGCGGCAGCGGGTGGCGTTCGCCCGCGCGCTGGTGACCCGGCCGCGGCTGATCCTCGCCGACGAGCCGACGCAGATGCTTGACGTGTCGCTGCGCGCTGAGATCGCCGACCTGCTCGACGAGCTACGCGCGGTACGGGGCGTCGCGGTGCTGCACATCACCCACGACCTGGCGCTCGCGCAGCGCTCGTGTGACCGGTTGGTTGTCCTGCAAGCTGGTCAGGTGGTGGAGCAAGGACCGACCGGCGTGGTGCTGTCTCGGCCCGAGCACCCGTACACCGCCGCGCTGGTCGAGGCCGCGCGGGCGCTGTCTGCCCCGAGGAGGAGCGTATGACGATTGCGGTGCTCGACATGGACATCCGCAACCCTGAGGGCGGCGAGTGGTCTGACCGGGTGGAACGGCTCGACTGCTACGCGCTCGGGTCGGCCGATCTGACCAGGTATGCCGCACTGATCATCACGCCAAGTGTAGATCAGGAGTATCTCACCAGAACGCGCCATGTGATCAGGGCCTATCTCGACGGTGGCGGGGTGGTGGTCTTCGGTGGCCACCTGAACGGGGACTGGCTGCCCGGCGCGTCGGCGTTCATTCCGCTGGCGAACCGGTCTCTGGCCGGGTACCGCGTCGCGGAGGTCGCTGACCACCCAATCTTCCGCGGCAAGCAGCCCGACGAGTTGACCTTCCGGCGCGGCGTCGCCGGATTCTTCGCCCGCGGGCACCATCCGATCCCGGCCGGCGCTGAGGTTCTCACTCGACTGTCCGGTGGCGAGCCGGCGACCTATCTGGATCGAGTGTCGACCGCGGGCACCATCGTCGTCCAGGCGACCAGTGACCTGCTGGGCTACTGCGGTGAGGCGCTGCTCGACTGGATCGCCACCGAGTCGGCCCAGCGCCGAGCGGCGACCGCTGGCCGAATGCGGGGCTTCGCCGCCGTCTACGGTGGTTCCGCCCAGCACCACCGCGCACTCACCGAGCCGAAGTACGCCCAGCACCTCAGCGGTGGGCTGATCTACCTCCCTGAGCTCGCCGGCACCGACCTAACTGCATACCGCGGGCTAGTCATTCCCGAACGCATGCATCGCGGGCTGCTCACCCGCGCCGCCGACCGGATCACTGAGCTGCTCGAAGCCGGCGGGACAGTGATCACATTCAGCGGTGGCGAGCCGATCCCGGAGTTCCTGCCGGGCGTGCGCTGGCAGCACCGGCCGACGAACTACTGGTGGTGGCTGGAACGTGGCGCTGACCTCGGTGTCCGTCTTTCGGCCCCTGAGCACCCGCTGTTCCAGCGCCTGACCGTTCGGGACTGCACCTGGCACTATCACGGGGTGCTTCAGCCGCCGGAAGGCGCGCAGGTACTGGTGGGGCTGACCACCGGAGAAGCGCTGCTCTACGTCGACCAAGTCTCCACTGCCGGCACGATCGTGGTGTCCACACTGGACCCGCTCAGCCATTACGGCGGCTACTTCATGCCGGCCACGGAGCGGTTCCTCGACGGGTTCCTACCGTTCGTTGAGGCATGCCCACACGTTTCCTGAGCTTGTTACCAGGCAGCGCCGACGGTCCACATGACCACCAGAACAATACAGGTGATCAACGCTGCACCCACGATGAGCAGTGCGCAGGCAACAGCCCCACCCGTGGGATCGTCCATACGGTCCAGCTCGGGCAGGGCTATCTCCGGTTCGCGCATCATTTCTCCTCGTCGGTTCCCGCCGCCAACGTGGTGGAGAAACTAGCCCTACGCACGCAGCGTAGCCGCTCGACCTCCGCGCGTGATCCTAGCTCGCAACGTGGAGAGCTGCGAGCCTGAGCATCTGTGGGTTTGTCCTCGATCAGGTACAGCCAGGGGTGGCTGTCTTGACGTGTGCCGGGACATCGCACCGTGTTGCCGTTGGATTTTACCGTCGGCTAACCGGTGTCAGGCCGGGCGGTAACCACATTCTCCTTACAGTTGCGCCATGGAATCCCAGCTCACGCCACCGCCTAGCCGCGAAGGCGGGAACGTCCCGCGGGTGCGTACCGGCAGTAACAGCGCTCTTGTCGACTGCATCGACTCCGGCTCGTACCTGCACAGCGGTCTTGGAGTGCGACCCGGCGAGTCGAACCCGGCTCGGATGCTGTGTGCGGTGCTGTTGCTGGTGGTGGCCATAGTCGTGCTGGGGCTCGGGCTGGTGTGGTGGCTGGTCTGACCCGTCAGGTGGAAAATGCCCCTGCTGCCCGGGTCGGGCCTGTTCGGCCACGGCCGATCGCTGCCAGCGGAGAAGCAATGTCCTCCAGGGACTTGCGTTCGGCCGCCACCCCGAGGAA
>JALZDU010000471.1 GCA_030862405.1 Actinomycetota bacterium
CGCTCCCGATCACCACCTCGCTCGTCTGACCCCTTGTGCCCCTGCCTGCTTAGTGCGTGCGTTAGCGCACGTAGGGTTGGGATCGGGGTGAGAAGCGATGACCACCGACGACAGCAGCATCGGCGAGCGGCTGCGGCGCATCCGCAGGTCCCGCGGGAAGAGCCTTGCGGTGATTGCCGGCTTGGCCGGCATCAGCACGTCTCACTTGTCGCGTCTGGAGTCCGGGCAGCGGGCCTTGGATCGCCAGTCGTTGATCGTGGCGCTGGCGAACGCGCTACAGATAGCCCCCTCCGAGCTGATCCAACTGCCGGTACCCGCCCCCGCCAACGGGGAGACCGACAGCACCGTTGAAGCGGTCCGACTCGCGTTGATGGCGGTCAGCTACGACATGCCGGACGGGCAGGTTCTGCCCGTGGAAGCGCTGCGGGCAAGGGTGACGGCGACGGTCGACGCGCTGTGCCGCTGCGAACGTGAACGGGAGGTCGGCGTTGCCCTGCCTGGTCTCATCCGGGACCTGCATACTAGCGTCGCGGCTGGCCGGGAGGTGGCCGAACTGCTCGGGCTGGCGGCATGGCTGCACACCCAAGCCACCGTCCCGTGGCTGAGCGTTGTAGGCGCCCCGCTGGACCTGCGCTCGCAGGCAGTCATGCTGGCCGGGCATGCCGCCCGGGAGCACGGCACTGCAGTCCCGATGGGTCTCGTCGCCGCCGCCGGCGCGAGGGTGGCGCTAGCTGGCGGGGCGTTCGACCTCGCACAGGCCGGGCTGGACGCGGTGACCGTACCGACGGACACCCCGGAGACGATGCAGCTCGCCGGCTTCCTCGCGATGCGCCGGTCGGTGGTCGCGGCGGCGGACAACCGGCCTGGGGACGTGGAGGCTCCGCTGGAATCCGCGGCGGAACTGGCGGCGCGCACCGGGGAGGGCAACGCCTACGGGCTGGGTTTCGGTCCGATCAACATCGGCCTGTACCGGATGGCGGGGTTGGTGGAGATCGGAGACCACGAACGCGCGGTGAGCATCGCTGAGGGCATGAACCCCGAAGCGCATGGCAACCGGTCGCGTCAGGCTGCCTACTGGGCCGACTACGGCCGGGCGTTGGCCCGGATACGGGGACGCCACCACGACGCGGTGATGGCGCTGCGGCGCGCTGAGCTGATCTCTCCCCACCGCATCCAGCGTGGACCTGTGGTGCGCGAGGTACTCGCCGAACTGCTCACGCGCTCGCGTCCGAACGCGGTCGGCCGGGAACTGCGGGGCATGGCCTACCGGGCGGGTCTGCCCGTTTAAGATCACTGCCTGTTGTCGTTGACGCAACACGCGCTGGGTGAGCAGTGCCACGGTGTGCACCGTGATCGTTGATCTCGCGCTTCTGCTGTGGGTGCTGCTGCGTCGCTGGTCCCGCCACCGCGCGCTCGACCGTGCGGGGGTCGCATCGTGAGCGGGTTTCCGGTGCGGTGGGCACTGTCGCCACTGGACTACCGCGCGCACGCCGTGACCGACGCGACCCACGGCCCGCCGGATGCGATGGTGGCGCGTTGCGGGCATCACCTGCCGGCCGCTGCCGGTCTTGATGAGGTGCCCCGAGCGGCGTTGTGCGCGGGCTGTGCGGTGATGGTTGCCCCGGAGTTCGAGGATCGGGCTGCATTGATCCGCGCCTCGCGGCCGGAGGACGACTCCGACGGCGCCGGCACCTCTTGAGTGTCTTCGTGCCGCCTCAGTGGTGCTTGATCGGCTCGGGCGGACGGCCGCACGCGTCGGCAAGGAAATCAACCAATCCTGTTACGAACTCTGTACGGTGTTGATCAGTGGTGACGTGGCAACCTCCGTCCAGTACGGCGGCCAGCCACTCGTTGCTCTTGCCCTCCACACTAGGGTGCCAGCGTTCGAGTTCGCCGACGGGCACAACGAACACGCCGATCTGCCGCAACGTGGCGAGCAGCCGCCGCGCTGCAGCCTCCGGTGCTCCTTGCGCAACCCCGTGCAGGCCCGACCGCTTGAGGGCGCCCCAGCCGCTGGTGGCACGTAACGCGTCAGTGATAATCTTCTTCCGGGTGTGATCGAGTCGGTCGGGCGGGCTGAGCCCCATCACTGCCTGGTCAAGCGCCGTTCGTAGTGACCTCACGGTAGGGCCCGCCGGGTCCTCGACGCTCGCATGCAGAATGTTCAGATCGGGCTCGACATCGCCCCAGTCACCGCCTGCGCTCGTGACGATACGCTGGAGCACGGGTGCTTCAGCGAGCACGTCGAAGTCAACGACGCTCGCGCATGGGATGCTGAGCCGACGCAGCTTGTCTGTCACCGACGCGACCCGTGCCTTGCCCACAACCTGTGTGAACATGATGTCCGGCAGGCGGTGGTCCGCGTACTGGTGCTGGATCAGCAGCCGGTAGTAGGTGCAGTCCGCGTCTGCCTCACAGATCACGACGCCGTCGTGGAACAGCCCGTTGAGCACATTCGAGTTCTGCAGGAAGGTATCGCCGGTCAGCTCCCGGACGAGGTCCGGAGGCAAGACTGTGACGCGGGGTGACCCGGTGGCGCTCCGGGTAAGTCGAACGATCTGCACGGCGCGATCCGCGCTGGCGTCGAGAACGCCCTGCACCACGTCCTGGCTATGTGTGGCCAGCATCATCTGCGTGGTGGTGGGCGCGCGTTCGGCCAGGTACCTCGCCAGGAGGTTCGCCTGGGGCGGGTGCAGAAATGCCTCCGGCTCGTCGACAAGCACGATCCGGTGTCGTTGCGGCACGAGCACTTGCAGCAGCAAGCCAGCGAAACTCCGGACGCCGTCACCCTGCTCCATCACGCTCGACAACGCCGTGTACTGGGACAACAATTCTTGTGTCGGTGGGGGCGCGGTGTCTGGCAGCTCCGGCCGACCGATCTTCAGATCGACGCTCTGCACGTACCGGTTGATACTGATGTCCTGCCCGAACGCACGCCGGAACAGAGCACTGAACGATGCTTCCTGGTCGGCGTACATCCACAGCAACTGGAGAGGGTGCCGCGGCTCGTCGGTCTCGAGGTTGTGCACGCCAACACCGGCTGCTTGCTGGAGCCGTCCATCTGTCATCTGGTAGGTCATGACGAGCCGGGCCACGTCTCCGAGCGAGTCTTGGTTCTCCCATGACTGGCGCAGCTGCGCCTCCGGTACTTCGCCTTGATGGCTGTAGAAGGTGATCGCGTTGCTGAGATGGTTGTTCGGGCGTCGTCCCTGTACGCCATGTCGAGCGAGCCACTTCACGAGATCGCCGTAACTCCCGGACTTGCGCACCGTAACCCGTTGGAGCGTACGAGTGGGGAGTGAGCCCGAGTAGGCCGTGTGCGCCACCATAGCGGCTGTCTCGCTCAGCAGCACCGACTTTCCGGCATTGTTCGGCCCGACCACAAGGGTCACCCCTCCCGAAGGCATCGTCACGACGGAGCCGTCGTGGAACTCCAGCTCCGCGATCTCGACCGTGACATCGACCGCATCGTCGGGGTGGCGCATGCCGCCATCCTCGCCGACCGGCAGGAGCGCCCGTCGGGTGGGCCGGAGGAGCTGACCCGTGACCTCACCACGCTCACTGCCGCGCCCTGGCTCCGGTTTGCACTACTCGGTGGGTTCGAAGCCGGATGAGGGCGCCCGCAGCGCCATCGCCTTGAGTGCCCATGAGAGTCTGGCAAGGGGCGTCTGACACTGATCAGGACCGGTCGGCGGAGTCGAACCACGGATACTTTCCACCCGACCCCAACGCGCTGCGGGAGCTCGACGCAGTTCTCTTCCTCCGGGAGATAGCTGAAGATCATCCAGGACAGCCCAAGTGACCTGGGGGTTTCGGCCCGGCCGCGTGCGCTGCCCGTTGAGAATCTCGGGTTTCGGGTCAAGCGGGATTGAGGCCAGGCGTGCGGTCGGGCACCACGAACGAGGCTCGGGTCTGCACCGGCGCGCCGGGCCGCGAGACGTAGGGCAGCACCCGGAAGTCCGCGCGCATCTCCTGCGCGGTGAACCGGGTCCGCACGTACCCGCGGCGGTTGTTGAAGAACCTCACGTGCGGGT
>JALZDU010000506.1 GCA_030862405.1 Actinomycetota bacterium
AGCCGTAGGCTGCCCCCGTGTCCTCCGCCCGCGCTGAGCGCTTGGTCAACCTGGTGCTCTGCCTGCTGTCCAGCCGGCAGTACCTGCCTGCCGAACGGATCCGGCGGATCGTGCCCGGCTACACCGACACGCCTTCCGACGAGGCATTCTTCCGGATGTTCGAGCGGGACAAGGCCGAGCTGCGTGAGCTGGGCGTCCCCCTGGAGACCGGCCGCGCCCCCGGCGCCGAGGCTGGGGAGGGCTACCGCATCGCGCGCCGGGACTACGAGCTGCCCGACATCGACCTCGAGCCCGACGAAGCCGCTGCAGTCGCGCTGGCCGCGCGGCTGTGGGATTCCCCGCAGCTGGCTGGGGCCGCGCACGGTGCTGTGGTCAAACTGCGCGCCGCTGGAGTGGAAGTGGACGCCGAACCATCGTTCACCGTCGAACCGCGGGTGAGAGCCACGGAGCCAGCCCTGACCCCACTGATCTCGGCTGTCCAGGCCGGGCAGATCGTGACGTTCCAACACCGCAGGCATCCCGCCGCCGAGGCCGTGACGCGCACCCTCGAGCCCTGGGGAGTGGTGTCGTGGCGGGGCCGCTGGTACGTGGTGGGACACGACCGCGACCGGGGGGCGACTCGCTGTTTCCGGGTGTCCCGGATTGTCGGCACGGTCCATACCGTCGGTTCCCCGCAGTCGGTACAACGGCCCGCTGGCGTGGACCTGTTAAAGATCGTGGCGGGTTCCGCCGAACCGCCGCCAGTGGCACACACCGCTCGGCTGTGGCTGGCCGAGGGCCGCGCGCACGGCCTGCGCCGGCATGCGACGGTGCTGGGCAGTATGACCGTGGACGGCGTCGGTGGCGATCTCGTTGCGGTGCAGCTGCCAGGCCACGACGTCGCCGCGCGATGGATAGCCGGGCACGGACCCGACGCCGTGGTCGTCGAGCCGGCCGAACTCGCCGACGCGGTGCGGGCCCGGCTGCTGGCAGCTGCCGGGAGCGTGAGCTGATGGCCGGGGTCGCCGAGCGATTGCCCCGGCTCCTGGCCCTGGTTCCCTACCTGTTGGCGCGGCCCGGTGCGCCGATCGAGGACGTGGCCGCCGACTTTGACGTCACTGTCCGTCAGCTGCGCCGCGACCTGGAGCTGCTGTGGATGTGCGGGTTGCCCGGCTACGGGCCCGGCGACCTCATCGACCTGTCCTTCGAGGGTGACACCGTGACCGTCACCTTCGACGCCGGGATGCGCCGCCCGCTTAGACTGTCCGGGGCGGAGGCCACCGCGTTGGTGGTGGCGCTGCGAGCGCTGGCCGAGACACCGGGTGTGGTCGATGCCGGATCGGTGCGCCGGGCACTGGCCAAGATCGAGGCGGCAGCTGGGCACCCCGATGGAGTGGTAGTCGGGTTGGCTACCAGCGAAGAAGCTGCCCTGGCCGCGGTGCGTGACGCCCTGGACCGCCGCCGCGCGCTGCGCATCCGCTACTACACCGCTTCCCGCGACGCGGTGGGAGGGCGCACCGTGGATCCGATGCGGCTGCTGCTGGTCGAAGGCCGCAGCTACCTGGAGGCCTGGTGCCGCAGCGCCGAGGGAGTGCGCCTGTTCCGGCTGGACCGCATTGAGCACGTCGTGACACTGGACGAGACGGCCGCGCCACCACCACATGCCCGTCCCACCGACGTTTCTGCCGGGCTGTTCCGCGCACAACCCGACCAGCAGGTCGCCGTGCTCGCGCTGGCCCCGGATGCTCGCTGGGTCGCCGAGTACTACCCGGTAGAGGAGCTGACCGAGGGCGAAGAGGGAGCCGCAACCGTGCGGATGCGCTACGCCGACACCGGCTGGATGGTTCGCCTGGTGCTAGGACTGGGCGCCGACGTGACGGTCCGCCAGCCCCCCGAGCTGGCCGCGGCAGTCACCCAGCGAGCCCGCGCGGCGCTGCGCCGATCCGGTCAGCTGGCATCCGGCGAGCAGGGCTAACGTCTTCGGTGTGCCCTACCTGATCAGTGCACTGGCGGTCGCCGCCGGCTCCATAGTGCTGCTCACGCTGGCGCGGACCCGATTGCTCGGCCCGGTCCGCCAGCTGGTTAGCACCTTCCACAACAGCCGCGCCCGCTTCGCCGACCGCAGCCGCGCGCTGACCGCCCGGCTCGCGGCCCTGCGGGTCGAGCTCGCCCGGCGGCGTCGCCGCCGCAACGCGGAGACCCCCAGCGAAGCCGCGGCCGCGTAGCATCAATCCCGCACGGAGATGAAAGGAAGCCACAATGCCTAATCTGGGTGGCTGGGAGCTGATAGTGCTCCTGGGCGTGCTGGTCCTGCTGTTCGGCGCGACCAAGCTGCCGGCGGCTGCCCGGGCCATCGGGCAGTCCATGCGCATCTTGAAGGCCGAGACCAAGGGCATGCGTTCGGAGGACGAGGCGAACCCGCCGGCATCCCCCCAGCAGGCCCCTCAGCAGGTGCTGCCACCGTCAGGTCCCACCGCGACGCCGGTGGGGGAGCCAGCGGCCGTTCAGGAGCCAACGGCCGTTCAGAAGTCTCAGCGCAACAACGACACCACCCGCTGACGACGAAGGTCGAGTGAGCGGGATGCGTTTCCCGGCTGGACGTTTCCTCGCTGCGCCGGGCCGTCGGCGCAAGGCCAACCCGGACGGCTCCATGACGCTCATGGAGCACCTCTACGAGCTGCGCTACCGGTTGTTCGTCGCGCTGGCAGCGGTCGCGGTCGGTGGCATCCTCGGGTTCACCTGGTGGGGGACATCACCATTCGGGCTACCCACTTTGGGCGACCTGATCACCCGTCCGTACTGCGGCCTGCCCGAGACGCTGCGGCTGACCCCGAACCAGGGCCGGTGCCAGTTGCTGCAGACCGGCCCGTTCGAGGTATTCACCCTCCGAATGCAGGTTGGCTTGGCGACGGGTGCGGTGCTCACCGCGCCGGTGTGGGTATACCAGCTGTGGGCGTTCATCACACCCGGCCTCTACGCCAAGGAACGCAAGTTCGCCGTCGTCTTCGTCGGCGCGTCGACTGTGTTGTTCGCCGCAGGCGCGGTGCTGGCCTACTACGTCGTCCCTACCGGCCTGTCTTTCCTGGCGAACCTGGGCGCTGGGCAGTTCATCACCGCGCTGACCGGCAAGGCCTATATCGGCTTCCTACTGACGATGCTGGCGGTCTTCGGCCTGACCTTCGAATTGCCGCTGCTGGTGGTGATGCTCAACCGGGTCGGGGTGCTGCCCTATGAAAAACTCAAGCGCTGGCAGCGCGGGATCCTGTTCGGGCTGTTCGTGCTTGCCGCCGTTGCCACCCCCGGCAGTGACCCGATTTCCATGCTGGTGCTGGCCGGTGCGCTGGTGGTGCTGTTCGAGGCATCGGTGCTGATCGCTCGGGCGCACGACCGCACCCTGGCGCGGCGGCGCGCCGAACAAGGCTGGGACGACCTCGATCCCGACGAGCCTTCCCCGCTGGACCATCGGGTGGAGCCGGTGGCATCGGAAGGCACAACGTCCCCGCGCTACGACGACGCGACGTAGCCCGCCGCCGTGCGCGCCACGCTGATCGTCAACCCCCATTCCGGTCGCGGTGCGACGGTCCGTGTGGCCGGCACCGTGGCGGCCACCTTGCGCGCCGCGGTGCCCGAGCTGACCGCCACCGTCACCGCCGACGCGGCAGCGACCAGCAGGCTGGCCGCGCAGGCCGCACAGCGCGGTGACGACGTGCTGGCCGTGCTGGGCGGGGACGGCACCGCGCACCTGGCCGCTCAGGCCGTCGCCGGCACCCAGACCGCGCTGGCGGTGCTACCCAGCGGAACCGGCAACGATCTGGCCACCGCGCTGGGCATCCCTGCCGATCCGGTGCACGCCGCCCGGCATGTCGCCGATGCGCTGCGTAGTGGGCAGCGGCGGCGCATTGACCTCGGTCGTGTGGAGGGCGGAGCCTGCTGCACCACGGTCCTGTGCACCGGCTTCGATGCCGCGGTGAACGCCCGGGCCAACGCGATGCGCTGGCCGGCCGGGCCACGCCGCTACGACCTCGCGGTGCTCGCCGAGCTCGCGGCACTGACTCCGCGGCCGGTCCAGGTGCACGCCGGGGACAGCAAGATGGACCTGGAGGCGATTCTGGTCGCGGTCGGCAACGGACCCAGCTACGGCGCAGGGCTGCGGATCTGCCCGGATGCCACCCTGGACGACGGCCTGCTCGACGTCATCGCCATCGCCGCGGTGAGCAGGCGCCGGCTGCTGCGGGTTTTCCCGTCGCTGCGCACCGGCGCCCATGTTGACGAGCCCGAGGTGACCGTGCTGCGGGCCGCGACGGTGCGCATCGACGGCGACCCGAGGTGGCCGGTCTACGCCGACGGCGAGCCACAGGGCACCCTGCCAGTGACCATGCACTGCGAACCCGCTGCGCTCACCGTCGTGGCCTAGCCTGGGGCAGTGGCCAGCCGCTCCCGCACCGAAGTGTCACGCCTCAAGGAGTTCGCCAGCGGCTTGAGCTTTCAGCTGGACCCCTTCCAGCGGGAGGCGTGCGAGGCCCTCGAGGATGGGCATGGGGTGCTGGTGTGCGCGCCCACCGGTGCGGGCAAGACCGTGATCGGTGAGTTCGCCGTACACCTGGCGCTGTCGCAGCGCCGCAAGTGCTTCTACACGACACCGATCAAGGCACTGTCCAACCAGAAGTACGCCGACCTGGTAACCCGGCACGGCGCGCACGCCGTCGGCCTGCTCACCGGGGACACCTCGATCAACGGGAACGCACCGGTGGTCGTGATGACGACCGAGGTGCTGCGAAACATGCTCTACGCCGGGTCGACCACGCTCGGTGGGCTGGCCTACGTGGTGATGGACGAGGTGCACTACCTCGCCGATCGATTCCGCGGGGCAGTGTGGGAGGAGGTGATCCTCAACTTGGCGGCCAGCGTGCGGCTGGTGGGGCTGTCGGCCACCGTGAGCAACGCCGAAGAGTTCGGCGAGTGGCTGGTCGACGTGCGTGGCGACACCGCAGTGGTAGTCGATGAGCACCGCCCAGTCCCGCTGTGGCAGCACATGATGGTCGGTTCGCGACTGTTCGATCTGTTCGCCACGGACAGCGGTGGACGCGTCACCGTCGACCCGCAACTCCTCAGGCGCGTGCAGGAACTCGAGCGCCAGGGCGGGTGGGACCGGCCGCGCCGTGGCGCACCCCGGTTCCGGCCGCCGGCCCGAGCGGATGTGGTGACCCGGTTGGACCGCGACGCCCTGCTGCCGGCGATCACCTTCATCTTCAGCCGGGCCGGCTGTGATGCCGCGGTCAGCCAGTGCGTTCGCAGCGGGCTGCGGCTGACCACCCCCGACGAGTCCGCGCAGATCCGCGTGGTGGTGGACACCCGCACCGCCGACCTGCCCGAGGGCGACCTCGCCGTGCTCGGTTTCTGGGAGTGGCGCGACGCCCTGGAGCGCGGCATCGCGGCCCACCACGCCGGGATGCTGCCTGCATTCAAGGAGACCGTGGAGGAACTGTTCGTCCGCGGGTTGGTCAAGGCGGTGTTCGCCACCGAGACCCTCGCGCTGGGGATCAACATGCCGGCCCGCACGGTGGTGCTGGAGCGGTTGGTCAAGTTCAACGGGGAGGCGCACCTTGATCTCACGCCCGGGGAGTACACCCAACTCACCGGGCGAGCCGGGCGGCGCGGCATCGACATCGAGGGTCATGCCGTGGTCCTGTGGCAACCCGGCGTGGACCCTGTCCAGGTGGCGGGGCTGGCGTCGGCCCGCACCTTCCCGTTGCGCAGCTCGTTTCGGCCGGGTTACAACATGACCGTCAACCTGATCGATCGAGTCGGGGCCGATGCCGGACGGACCCTGCTCGAGCGATCCTTCGCCCAGTTCCAAGCCGACCGCTCGGTGGTGGGGCTGGCCCGGCGGATCGACCGCAACGTCGAGGGATTGGCGGGATACACCGACTCGATGACCTGTCACCTGGGTGATTTCACCGAGTACGCCCGGTTGCGCAGGCAGATCTCCGAGCGGGAGCGAACCCTGGCCCGCCACGGTGCGGGGACTCGTCGCACCGAGACGGCGGAGTCCCTTGCCCGGCTGCAGCGCGGCGACGTCATCGCGGTTCCCAGTGGTCGCCGGTCAGGCCTGGCCGTGGTGCTCGACGTCGGTGACGGCCCTCACGACGATCCCCGCCCGCTGGTGCTGACCGAGGACCGGTGGGCCGGCCGGCTTTCCATCGTCGACTTCCCCACCCCGGTGCAGGTGCTCGGTCGGATGCGGCTACCCAAGCGGGTGGAGCACCGGGTTCCTCGGATCCGCCGCGACCTGGCCTCCACGCTGCGCCAGACCGGTATCGCGGTGCCGCCTCGGGCCCGGCGGCGCAGCGATGCGGCCGACGACGCCGAGCTGGAAGCGCTGCGCCGGGCGCTGCGTGCGCATCCCTGCCACGGCTGTGACGACCGGGAAGCGCACGCCCGGTGGGCGCAACGGCACGACCAGCTGGAACGGGAAACCGACACGCTGCGCCAGCAGGTCGCGGCGACGACGCACTCTTTGGCCCGCACCTTCGACCGGATCCGGGCCCTGCTGACCGAGCGCGGATATCTGGATGGCGATCAGCTCACCACGCACGGCCGGGCGCTGGCCCGGTTGTGGTCGGAGACCGATCTGCTCACCGCGGAGTGCCTGCGCCACCAGACCTGGGCCGGCCTGGAACCTGCCGAGCTGGCTGCGGTGATCTCAGCGCTGGTCTACGAAGCCCGCGGGGACGCCGCTACCCCGCGGTTTCCTCCTGGACCGGTCAGTGATGCGCTGGTCGCCACGGTGCGGTTGTGGGCGGAGCTGGACGCCGACGAGCGGCGACACCGGCTGGAGCGCACCCGAGAACCCGATCTGGGCTTTGCCTGGCCGGTGTACCGGTGGGCGCGCGGGGAGTCGCTGTCGGCAGTGCTCACGGCCGCCGCGGACAACGGCGCCGAGCTCTCTGCGGGAGACTTCGTCCGGTGGTGTCGCCAGGTACTGGACCTGCTCGACCAGGTGCGTGGTGTCGCCGGGGAATCCTCCCCGGTCGGTACTGCGGCGGCCGCCGCAGTGCACGCAATACGCCGCGGCGTGGTCGCCCTGGGCACCGTCTGATCCCTCACCACCTTGACCGCATTCAGCGGGCTGAGCGTGGTTATCC
>JALZDU010000365.1 GCA_030862405.1 Actinomycetota bacterium
GACGCGGCCGCCGTCCCCGGCCCGGGCCTGCGCCGTCTTCCTGATCGTGTACTGCCTGATCGCGTCCTACACCCAGGTCGGACTGGGCGATGCGAGCGGTTATCTACTTCACCTAGTAGTGGCGGCCGCGCTGCTGACAGGAGCCGGGCGGACGGTCAGGGTCCCGATCACGTCAGCGCGGATGCCACCGTGAAGCACGCGCCGCCGTGGGTGCCCGTTGGTGCAAAGGTCCACGGCGGGACTGAGAGCTGGCGGTTGTTAGCGGAGACGGCTCGCAGCGGGCCGGCCACGGAGCTGTCAGTCCCATTAGGCCCATTAGGGCCGTGGCGGCGGCCGCTTGCGACGTACGGCCCGGGCAAGATCGTGCTGGGCCTGGGGGTGGCTGTCGCGTTGGACGGCGACGCCGCCTGGGACGTCGCGCTGCTGCGCGCACCCCGGGTGTTGGGGGGTGGCCTCGGATCCGACGGTGCTCCGGCTGGTCACCGCCTGGACCCCTACGCCAATGCGCACTCGCGGCGATCACCAGCTCACACACCATCGCCCGGAAGCGGGGCTGCAACTGGATCGGTGCGCCGGTCTAGAACGGTTGGGGCGTGATTGACCCGGACGCTCGCCGCGCACTGGCCCGTCGCGGCCGTGACCTACGAGCCAACAACAGTTCAAGTGACGGACGGAGACAGGGTGCATAACGTGCGGCAACTCAAAGTCAAACTGGGCCAACGTAAAGCCATCTTGGCAAAGGGCATGCTGGCGTTTGCCATCTTGAGTTCGATCGGCGTGCTCGTCATTTTCATCAGCAGTGAGGCCGGATCCGGAGCCGGCAAAGTCTCCAGCAGCGCCGACGCGGGCGCTTCGGACGGCCAGGCGGTCAAATTCGGGCAAGCTTCGACCCCCAGCTGGCCGACTGAGCCGCCGGCCCGCATCTGCGGCAACCAGAGCGTCCTCGGCGGCGGCCCGACCGAACCGCCGGAGGGCGCTATCGTCATCCCGGCTGGGAATAACAGCTCGATGAATTTTATCTTCAGAGAAGAGAACAAGACTTTCTGGTTTGAGTCGGGCGTGCATACACTCGGCGACAATCAATTTTCTCAGATTATTCCTGGAAGCGGCAGCACCTATGTTGGTGCGCCGAGCGCGGTCATTGACGGCCAGAAACTCAATCGATATGCCTTTACGGGTCAAGCGAAGAACGTAACCCTCCGCTACCTGACGATACGTAATTTTGTGCCCCCGCTGAGCGAGGGTGCCGTTAACCACAATGACGGCGCGGGCTGGGTCGTCGAATACAGTACAATCACCGAGAATGAAGGCGCTGGCCTAATGGTCGGAGGCCCGAACAACATCTACCGTTACAACTGTATTAAAGATAACGGCCAATATGGCATCAACGCTTGCTGCGGCACCAAAGAACAGCCAGTTGAAAACATCGTGCTTGATCGCAACGAAATTACTGGCAACAACACCGGCGACTGGGAGAGTTTGAACGACGGCTGCGGCTGCACCGGCGGCGTAAAATTTTGGATCAACAAAGACGTCACCGTAACGAACAATTGGGTGCATGACAACAGAGGAACCGGCCTGTGGCTCGACAACAATAACAGCGGCTTCATCATAGAGGGAAACTATATCGAGAATAACGACGCACATGCGATATTTTTGGAGGCCGGCTATGATGCCCGCATACGCTACAATAACTTCAAGCGCAATACCCTCGTGAAGGGCCGGGCATTCGAAAGCGAGGGTTCCCCATTCCCCACTACCGCGATATACATCTCTGAGAATGGCAGTCCGGAGGGCTACGGGAAGATGGTGCCAACGGTAATTAGCTACAACAACTTTGAAGATAACTGGGGCGGTGTCTCCATGTGGGAAAACGCCAACCGCTATTGCTCCTCCACATCCCACACCCATCCGCCGTATTGCACCATCAAAGTTGACCTCTACGATGACGCACAGTGCGAGTCTGCTACTGAGAATGTCATCCCCGACAGTATCGGCGATAAATACCGGTGCCGCTGGTCAACCGAAAATAACCTCGTGGAACACAACGTCTTCAAAATTGACAAGGCAGGCATCGGCGAGGGCTGTGAAGGTGCCGACTACTGCGGCCTTAACGGTTTATTCACGAACTACGGATCATTCCCCGAGTTTTATGGCTATGAAATCCCGTGGCGTGTCACTTTCGAGCAAGGCAACATCTTCCGGAACAACCGCTACATCGGCGATTGGAATTTCGCCGGTTTCCAACCCAGCAAGCCAGGTGGCGGGCGGGTGACCTGGGAGAAGTGGACCGCTTCCGCGCCCAAAGTGCCAGACACTTTCACCCACAACAACCTGCCTGAAACCTTCGGCCAGGACCAAGGCAGCACGTACAATTAGCCGAGTGAGTGGGGCTGGGAGGTAATATGCAGTGAGCGACTTAAACCCTGAAGTCGTCGCCAAACTCCGACAGTGCTCCCCGACATGACCGCCCCTGGTGGTCGCCCAGCGATCGAAGCTTTCACTGGACTAACGGAGCTTGGCTCGCAGTCGCAGTGTCGCCTGGCTGGACGCGGATGTGCCTGGGTGCGCACCGCCCGCCGCCTACTCAAGATCGACGCAGTCGTGGCCCGCAGGCTCCTACCCCAACGACCCGAGGATCGGCAGCGCCGACAGGTCAGTTTGAGCCGGCGATGATCCATATCCGGCCATCAAATAGGCCACTTACAAGATCGTGTGCCGTCATGAATCGAGGCTAGGAGGCTTCTGCGTCATCGCGAGTCGTAACGCCAAGACAAGGCAGACCGACATACATAGGTAGTTGCTGTTTGGATCGACTTCGCGCATTGAACCGTGCATGTCGAGCAGACCAAGCGACGCGCGGAGCCTGCGAACGTCTCCGGCAGACGACCAGGAAGGACGGAAGGAAAAGATGAAGACAAATGTGTTGAGTCGGCAAGTAGCTCGGAGCCCACTGGCGCCGATAGCGGCGTTTCCTATTCGTACAATGAGCGTGTTGAAGCATGATGCAAAAGTCCTCAAGACATCCGTGCACTGGCTGTTCAACTCCCGTGAGCACACGAATTACACATATGACTTGACCGAGCGAAACCACAAACATCTGGCGTGGTATCTGTCTTCCGTAACGGGGGCGACAGTGAGTGATATTCGGCGCTGGCTGGACGAGGTTAAGCACGATGATGTTCTTCGCGCAACGTTGACGAAGGGAGTGGCTACGAGCAAGCGGCGGGGTCTCGTTGACAAGACCGTGCGGTACGGCCGTCGAATCGGATGGTATGCGTGTGTTCGGGCATTGAAACCGAAACACGTTGTAGAGTCGGGTATCGACAAAGGACTAGGATCATGCTTGATCGCGGCGGCGCTGTGGCGAAACGCCGAGGAGGGGCACCCTGGCCGGCTGAGTGCGCTCGACATAAATCCCGACGCAGGCCACTTGATTCAGGGCAGATATTGTGATTTCGTGGACGTAATCAAGGGAGACTCGCTGGAGACCATACCTGCCTTGACCGCGCCGGTGGATTTTTTTATTCACGACAGTTGGCACAGCCCGGAACACGAGGCGGCGGAGTTCGCGCTCGTGGAGGACAAGCTCACTGAATCCGCGGTGCTGCTGACAGACAACGCGGCAGAGACAGACGTTTTGATCCAGCATGCAGAAAAGACGGGACGCCAGTTTTTATACTTTCAGGACGTTCCGGATCGGCACTGGCATCCGGGTGACGGCACTGGGATAGCGTGGTGAGCTGATCCGAGATCAATTGAGGCTTGGGTTGACCATCGTGAAGCCAGTCGAACCCGATGCAGGGTTCATCCACCTGCTCGCCGGCTTCGACCAACTTCCTACTCCGACTGGTCGGCACCAGCCCGACGAGCCCTACACCAGCCGACAGGCCACCTACGGCCTGCGGCGGCTCAACGCAAAGGACTGACCACCCGAATGTCCGGGCACCACCGCTACCAGCTGACGCCGCTCGAACGACGCGTCCTAGTAGTGCACAACCGGTCGCTCGAAGGGAAGGTGTTGCGCTGGCCGGAGGGTCACCACAACGTCCGTTACACAGAGTTGCCAAGTCCCATGGAGTGTCGGAGGCTTACCACGCGGGCAGCCACCGTGGTCACACCATCGACATGGATAGAGTATTTCGGCCTCGCTGTAGTGGAGGCGATGGCGGCTACGGTCCCCGTAGTCGCCGCTGCGCACGGCATCCTCGTCGAATTCGTGCACGCCCAGGTGACAGGGCTGCTTCACCGGACGGGAGACGCGGCCTCGCTGGCGGAGTGCCTGCATCGGGTCCTTGACGATGGAGATCGCAACCGCGAGCTCGGCGCCGCCGCTCACCACTGCTACGACGCCCGGTTCACACCGGAGGTGCGGCTGGCGGCACGGGTCGCCGGCTACCAGGAGGCTATCGCCGGTCGTCTTTGCGAGTCGATATGAGTGCCCTGGCAGCCAGGTTCCACTGGACGCTGGGCCGTGGCGGACGGGATGCCGCTCTGACGCTCTCCGACCAGATCGTCTATTCCGCGACCAACTTCGCCGTTGGGGTGCTGGTCGCGCGCGCCGGCGGCGCCGACGCCTTGGGGGCGTACGGCATCGCATTCCTCGTGTGGGTCGCCGCGTTCGGCGTCAACCGGGCTCTGGTCACGGACCCGATGACGGTCCAGGGCGTCACCGACGGAGGGGACGCCCAACTGCGCGAAGGGATGGCCACGACACTGCTGTTAGGCCTGGGGTGGGCCGCGCTTCTCGCTGCCGCCGGCGGTGTTGGGCTGCTGGCCGGTGTTGGTGGGGTGGCGCTGCTCGCGTTGGCACCGTGGTTGCCCAGCCTGCTGTTGCAGGACTACTGGCGAGCCACGGCGTTCCGGCTGCACCGCGCGGACCGGGCCCTGGTCAGCGACGTCGTCTTCGCTGTGGCACAGGGATCGGTCACGCTTGTGCTGTTCGTCGTGAACATTGGTAACGTCGCGGCGTACCTCGCTTCATGGGGAATCGGAGGCACGGCTGGGGCACTCGTGGGGCTGTGCATGTTCCGTGTCCGTCCGGCTTTGCGAGGCGGCTTGGCCCATTTATGTTCCCTTTGGTCCCGCAGCCGCTGGTTCCTCGCCGAGTACGGCACCGCGTTCATCTCCGACCAGGGCTACCTCCTTCTCCTGCCTGCGCTGGTAAGCACGTCACAGTTCGGCATTTACCGGGCCGGCTTCAGCCTTATCGGTCCGGTAATCATCATCTATTGGGCTGGAATGAACGTCGGGCTGCCCGAGTGCGTCCGCCGGCTGCGACAGCATGGAATGCCGGGACTCATGACCTACACGCCCCGACTCAGCGTTGCTGTCCTCGGACTCACCACTGCCTACGCTGCGTTGGTCGCGATCCTAGCCGGGCCGCTACTGCGGCTGGTTTACGGGTCCGCGTTCGTCGACGGTGCCATCATCACCCAGCTGGTTGCGGCCCAGTACATAATCTTCTCGATTGGGTTCGGCTGTGGCGTCGCGTTGAAGGCCTCCGGGAGGATCCGGCAACTGTGGGTGATGCGGATAGCCGGGGCCGTGGTCTCGGTCACCGGGGTCACTGTGCTCGCGAGTTCACTCGGCCTGGTCGGTGCCGGTCTGGCGGGTCTAGCGGCCGCGTTAACGTATACCTTAGGCATTCTCGGGGCCTACAGACGCATGCGGTAGGGTGGGTGACCGATACGGCCGGAACATCGCAACAGTATCCGGTTACTCGATCTCACGATCATGTGTGATCGACACGTAGCTCGCATAATTGACCGATGGCTCGCGTTGGCCCCAGCAGCTGCCCCCCAGGAGTGTCCGCCAGTGCACACCATGCGTCCGTCTCATCGGAAGACAACGCGATGGGCGCTGTGAGGGACCGCGTGCGTTCCACTCTCCAGCGGATGGCAGTGCACGCCGTGAACTCTCTGTCCAGTCTTGTCGGTGACGATATCGCGAGCCGCTGGATCCGCAGAATGTTGCTGCGCGCGGCCGGGGCTACCGTTCCCTCGTCCAGCAGCCTGCACAGTGGCACCTACATCAGTCACCCGCGCAACCTCCGGATGGGCGAGCGCTGCTTCGTCAACGGCAGATGCTACCTGGACCTCTGGGAACCGCTGACGCTGGGCGACGACGTCGTGGTGGGGCACGGAAGCACCACCGTTACCACGATGCACACCATCGGCCCTCGCACCCGCCGCGCAGGCACGCCAACCGGTCGGTGCGTCGTGATCGAGTCCGGAGCCTGGCTCGGGGCCAACACCTTGATCCTTCCGGGCGTCACAGTTGGAGCTGGTTCCGTCGTTGCCGCCGGCGCCGTCGTCACCAAAGACGTGCCCGTCGACGTCATCGTGGCCGGGGTTCCGGCTAGGACCATCCGCAAACACGACGGCAACGGCTCTTCGCGACAGCATGGTTCCGAGCTGTAGGGGTTATCGAGTGGCGATGCTACGGACCGCTCAGTCGCTCCCCCAGAAGGGCTTCGACGCTGGGCTTCGACCCGATCCGTTTCCAGACTGAGCCGCCAGCCTGCTACCGGGCCACCCGACAGCTACCTGGACCGAACTCACACCGGCAAGTGACGACGAGCTTACGACCAAAGACGACCTACATGGTCACCTCCGTCTGC
>JALZDU010000510.1 GCA_030862405.1 Actinomycetota bacterium
CGCCGGCCTGCTGCTGCGGTCCGGTGCGCGAGCTCAGCCTGGAGATCGCCGAGTGGGCTGATGACGATGACCCGTATGCCTTGGTCGCCGGCCTGCTGCTGCGGTCCAGTGCACGGCCAGCGCGCACCGCGGTGGGGGATGCAATGCCCGCGGCCCACGTGCTGCGGTTGCGAGCCGCGTTGCCCGCCTGCGAGCAAGAGCTGGCGTCGACGGTGCTGCGCCAGCTGCGGATGCGCAAGGACGCCGCTGAGATCGCTGCGCTGACCGCCGCGGGCCAGGCCATCGACCGGGTGCACGCCCGAATGGGGGAGTGGTTGCGGGTTGGGCGCACCGAGGCGCAGGTCGGAGCGGACGTGGCCGCCGCGATTGTTGCGGAGGGGCACACCGCGGCAGCGTTCGTCATCGTCGGTTCCGGTCCGCATGGGGCAAGCCCGCATCACGACGTGTCGGACCGAGTGATGCAGCCCGGGGACGTCGTGGTGGTCGACATCGGCGGACCGACGCCGGAGGGCTATTTCTCCGACTGCACCCGCACCTACAGTTTGGGCGATCCGGCCGCCGCTGACGTCGCCGCTGGTTATGCGGTGCTGCAGGCCGCACAGGATGCTGCGGTAGCGGCAGTCCAGCCGGGGATCACTGCGGAGCAAGTGGACGCCGCTGCCCGAATTCCGATCACTGAGGCCGGTTTCGGTGATCAGTTCATCCACCGGACCGGGCACGGGATCGGTCTTGAGGTGCACGAGGAGCCCTATATCGTGGCCGGCAACGATCTGGTGCTCGAACCGGGAATGGCGTTTAGCATCGAACCGGGCATCTATCTCCCGGGTCGTTGGGGTGCCCGCATCGAGGACATCGTAGTGGTCGACGAGCACGGCGCGACCCGGCTCAACCACCGCCCGCGTGAGCTCGTGGCATTACCGGTATGACAAGCAATGCTGCTTGTGGCACCGTCACAATTTGTCGCTGAATGTAACCTGATTCACCTGCGTGCAACAGGATATTAACGCATAATCGCGATTGGTCACGCGCCGCCGGTTTCGACGTAACGACCGGATCCCTAACCTGTAAAAGGTGACCGAGGGGGCTTGCCCTGGCGCGCGGACACCTAGCACTGCGAGAGGTCAGTCACGTGGAAGGGAAGGGGATAACTTTCCCGGGTGTGCAGGTGCCACTTCCGCCCCAGCTGATCCTGGTGCTCACTGCGTGGATGCAGGGACAGATCCTCAATGCCTTGGGGCAGACCTGCGACATCGCCAATGTCTCGGCGGCCGGCACAGCGATCCTCACTGGTGTTGAGCGTCACTAGGGTTGAGCGTCTGGGAACCGGGTGCACCCCGAGACCGTTCTCGGGGTGCACCCGGTTGTTGACTCGGGATGAACACTGAGGCGGCAGTGTCGCCGCGGCGGCAAGGTGGAGATCGACCACCATGAGGAGGATTCGATGAGCACGTCACTGACCCGGCCCCGCCACGGCGCGGTCATCGCCGGGGTGTGCGCGGGACTTGCCGAGCGCTTTGGTTGGAGCGCCAATGCGGTGCGACTGCTGTTCGTGCTGTCTTGCCTGCTGCCCGGCCCGCAGTTCGTGATCTACGTGGTCCTCTGGTTCATCATGCCCAAGCGGGCGTACTGAGCCGATCCTGAAAGGTCTGATCCTGAGAGGCGGTCACGGCAGGCGCGCGCGTAGCCAGCCGTACCAGTCGTCGATACCGTCACCGGTGGTTGCCGACAGCTGCAGCACCTCAACACCCGGGTTCGCCCGGCGCGCGCCTTCGAGGAATGCGGAGACATCGAAGTCGACGTACGGCAGCAGGTCGATCTTGTTGAGCAGCACCAGGTCCGCCGCGCGGAACATCTGAGGATACTTCCGCGGTTTCTCCGCACCCTCGGTCACCGAGGTGATGACCACGCGGGCTTGTTCTCCAAGATCGAACAAAGCGGGACACACCAGGTTGCCGACGTTCTCGATCAGCACCACCGAGCTGTCCGGGGGGGCAAGCGTTTTCAGGCCACCGGCGAGCATCTGGGCGTCGAGGTGGCAACCCGACCCGGTGTTGATTTGGACCGCCGGAGCGCCGGTGGCTCGGATCCGATCCGCGTCAAGCACTGTCTCCTGATCACCCTCGACGACCGACACCTGCAGCTCGACGCCCAGTTCCCGAATGGTGCGCTCCAGTAGCGTCGTCTTACCCGCCCCGGGCGAGCTCATCAGGTTCACCGCGAGAATGCCATGTTGGGCAAACCACTCACGGTTGCACTCGGCGAGAGCGTCATTACGGGCCAGCACAGCCTGCTCGAGGGTGACGGTACGGGTTTGCGATTCCTGGT
>JALZDU010000516.1 GCA_030862405.1 Actinomycetota bacterium
GGCAAGGGCCTGCAAAGCCCTGTACGCGGGTTCGATTCCCGCCTCCGCCTCGGGCGATTAGCTCAGTGGGAGAGCGCTACCTTGACACGGTAGAGGCCACTGGTTCAATCCCAGTATCGCCCACCAGCACAAACGGCCTTACCTGGTTGCCGCATCAGCAATGAAAATCAGCAGATAGTCAGCAACTCGCGATCGGTGCTGCTGTCGGTCATCATGATCAGAACTATTCCCCTGGCTCGTCGGTGAGCGCATCGAGGATTCGGCTCTCGTCATCAGTGCGACGGGTGTAGAGCTGCAGCGTCGTTGTGATCTTTTCGTGGCCCATGACGCGGGCGACCATGTTCGGCGGTACGCCATCGTCTACGAGCCAGGTGGCGTAGCAATGCCTCAAGTCGTGAAACCGAAGGCCGCCGGCGCACCACCGAGCGATATGCAGCATGGCTTCCCGCTCAGTCGGGAACTCCTTGGCCAGCATTGCTCCGGTGGCGTCGACCCAGCCAGCCCGCACGGTGTCATCGACGATCGTGAGAGTGCCCAGCATTCCCGCGCGTACGAGAGCCGGTCGCCAGACGCGAGAGCGGAACAGGGTGCGACGGAGTGGTTTGCCAACCGCGTTAGGGAACATCAGACCGTTCTCCCCCAACGGGTAGGTCTCCCGGTGCTCCTGGATGATCTCGGCCAGCCACAACGGAAGGGGGACCGTACGCCGACCGGCTGTGCTCTTGGGAAAGGGTTTGAAGCTGGTTTAGCCGCTAACTTCGATGATGGTTCGGTAACACTTGGCGACGACATCAGGTGATCGCCGCCTGCCAACTTCCGTCACCCACGCCTGCACCGCTGCATGGTCGATCTTATTGAGTGGCCAGCTCCCCCACTGCGGGAGAACATGGGTCCGCATGACCGACACATCGCGGGCTGCGGTCGTGACCTCCGTGTTGTGGCTGTCGAGCCACTTTGTGGCATGGTCAGTGAACAGTGTCCGCCCAGCGTGTGGATCAACGTAGAGACCGCGCGTCATCGATGACTCGATCTCGGCGAGGAACTGCCGCGCCGCCTTCTTCGTCGGAAAGGTCTTTGCACGCTGCCGTCCGGATGGATCTCGCCAATTCGCGCGATAAGCACCGGCCAAGGTGCGGCTGATATGGGACATCTCAAGCCCCTTGGGAGTACTCGTTGAGCCAGACATGAAACCGCGCACGAGGCACAATCCACCGGCGACCTAACCGCTTGACAGGAATGATGCCCTGGCGTACGAGTTCATAAGCCATGCATCGACCAATGCCAAGGCGGGCCGCAACCTCAAGGACTGTGTACGTCTCAGGTCCAGGGAGGTCCTTCAGCGAGATCGGATCACTGGAATCGAAACTCGCCATATCAAGTGGAATGACGTTGGTTGCCACTGTTAAAGCTCCTTTCAAGCTACGGATTGGGTCAAGCATTCTTGCTTAGCGATTCGCCGTTGTTCACGGGCTTGAGCGGCAGCGGTCAGAGCAAGCCACCGGTCTCCAGTACTGCGGTAGCCGATTCCGGCGAAAGTCAGTGCGCCGACGACGAGGGTGGTTTCCTCATCGGTGTGGTCAGTAGTGTGGTGTTCAGCACGCCGGCGTAGTGATGGGCGCGACGCCATTGGCGACGAGCCGTTTTGAGTGCGGTTCGGGTTGTGGAGTAGCGGCGAGATTTAGTCGCGAAATGTCCGCCGAAACCGAGCATATGAGCCCAACGGCGCAGCCGCCCATAGGTGGGTTTCCAGTCGGTGGGGTCTTCGTGGTCGGGGCGGTAGCCCAGGATCCAGCAGGTGCGGACCAGTCGTCCGGCGTGGGTGGCGGTGTTGGCGTAGATGCCGATGGTGTCGGTGGTGATCCGCCGTGAGGTGTGGCCGGTGGCCTTGGTGGCGTACTTGGCCAGATACCCGGCAACCGCGGTATCGGTCAGTGCCCCAGTGAAGGAATCCGGGCGGATATCAAGTTGACTGCCCCAGGTCAGGCACCAACCGTCTGGATTCTGGGGGTGTGGTGGTGTGGCAAAGCTGGTGGAGACGGCGGCGGCGGTAATGGCCTGGTCCAAGTGTGCCGCAGTGACCCCCGCGGGTGGGGGAAGCACGATATTGGGGTCGGCCGGATCGATCGTGTCGAATTCATGATCATCGGGGTGAGGACTTTCTGTACGGTTTCGACATAATCAGCTCGGTCGTCGACGTGGACGTGATTGCGTCCGGGAGAGGGAGGCGCGGATTGTGCGGAGCCGCCCCCCTGCGTCAAACCCGCTGCGCGTCCTGGTTGCGTGGAGGTCGCTGACCTCGACGGGGGAGGCCGTGCAGTCCGTGATAGCAAAGACCTGACCGGGCCAGTGCTAAAGTTTACTGAGGCTGAATGGTCAAGCTTTATTGCGGGAGTCCGCGCCGGCGAATTTTAGTTGCGCAGGTTTCGGCTCTGCTGGCCCGTCTATGATCATTAGCGGGTGATTACCGCTCGCAGCATGTGACGATAGCGAGGATCGCCAAAGTACGAAGTCGGCACATTGGTGATCCTGCTGTGGTTCGGGACCGGCTTTGGGAGCGAGAGATCCGGTACAGCAGCGAAGTACCCCAACCGTGTCACCTGAGCCGGACCAGAACAGACGTCACTAGGCCCTTTGACCAGCGCATCCACCTTCGTCGGACCTTGCTGCCGGCAGTTGTGGTTTAGATAGTCAACGGTCGTGACCATGGATCTGGACTACGTTGCCGAGATCAGTGGATTTGACTCAGCAGGTGCTGGGTGTGCTGGGTGGCCGGTGAATCAGTCGGCGAGCCAGGTGACTGAGGGCAGTAGTCCGGCGGTTTCGCCGGGCCGGCGGCTGCAGATGTCATCACTCACAATGCCCATCCCGCCGACCTCAGCCTCGCATGTCGGGCCGAAACACCCTTCGACACCCTTCGCTGCACAGTCCCAGATCGAGGTTCACAGCTCCATCGAACCCCCGGGCGGTTCACCTGGAGGCGCCTGTGGGAAATTGACGTTGTGTCCTTTGAAGCTGCGGGGTTGGAGCATAGCCGATCTGAATATCTGAGACTCACACTTGGGGTGGAGGAAGAATACCTGGTGGTCGATCCGGTGACGCGCGTGGTTGTCCCAGACGGTCCGGAGGTTGCGCGGCGAGCTGCTGTGGAGCTCGGCGAGGCTGTCGGCACGGAGATTACTCGGTTTCAGGTGGAGGCAAGGACTCCGCCGTGCACTGATCTGGACGAGTTGCGTCAGGCGATTGGCCGTATGCGTGCCGTCGTAATAGACGCTGCCGCGTCGCTGGATCGACGCATTATAGCATCCGGGACCCCGGTGCTGGGCAATGTGGTTCCTCCGATGATTAGTGACCATCCTCGTTATCGACAGAGCCTACTGGCTTACCGCGCTTTGGATGATGAGCAGACGATCTGTGCCTGTCATATTCATGTTGGTATCGCGGATAGAGGGCAAGCGGTGCAGGTGAGCAATCATTTGAGGCCGCATCTACCGGTGTTGATCGCTTTGATGGCGAATTCTCCGTTTTGGGATGGCCGCGACAGTGGGTATGCGAGCTGGAGAACGCTGGCCTGTGGTCGATGGCCGGTGGCAGGTGCTCCTCCTTATTTCCCGTCACTAGCGCACTATGAGGGTTTGGTGAGCACTTTGCTGGAGACCGAGGTGTTACTGGATCGCGGCAGTATCTACTGGGATATCCGGCCTTCCTCGCACGTCCCGACGCTTGAAATCCGCGCCGCTGATGTTCCCACCCTCCTGGATGATACTATTTTGTTGGCCGCGCTGGTCCGGGCGTTAGTCGTAGTGGCGTTGGCCAGCATCAAGCGCGGTGAACCCGCACCTCAGCCCGCGCCCGAGCTGCTGCGGGCAGCGTATTGGCGCGCCGCCCGCGACGGCATGGACGGCAACGGTATCGATGTGCAGAACGCCAGTCGACTGACACCGGCGGTGACCTTGGCTCAGCGCTTAGTAGAGCATGCTCATCCCGGTTTGGGCCACGGTGGCGACTACGAGCTTGTGATTACCGGCCTACACAGGCTTATCGCGACCGGTGGTGGTGCAGCACGCCAACGCGCCGTCTTTACCCGGTCCGGGTCACTGGCCGACGTCGTTGACCACCTCATCGAACAGACCGAGCCGGCCACCGCACCGCAGCTGCCTTTGTCCGGAGGAAAAGACAGCCCGACAAGTCCTTCACCGATGATTTAGATGTGGACGCTCTTTCAATGGCCGAGGTCGTTGTTGCAGCCGAAGAACGCTTCGACGTGAAGATCCCAGATGAGGACGTCAAACACCTCAAGACCGTTGGTGACGCCGCCGACTACATGCCTGACAGAGGGAACGAGGTTCGTTCGCTTCCGCGCACCAGACGCAGTTGATCACACGGGCTGCTGAAGGAACATAGAGGGAACAAACTCTCCAACAACCTCCAGCACCAGGCAGTCCGACCTGACCCATACGTCCAGGTAACGGCATATGTGGCAACGCTGCCCGGTACTGCGTAGCGACTGGAAGCGACCTTCACACCGAACAGGTCACTGGTACCCCGCCCGCGCGGTTGTCACTGCGCTGGTGTTCGCCGAGAAGGTGCTGCTGTATGGCCGGCAGACAAGCGTGGCGGGCCGCAGGCCCCGGATGCGATGCTGCCTTGCATGGCTAGGGCAGTCACGCGCGAGTCGCGATGGGGACGACGGTGGCTGCGCCGGCGTTAGCGTTCCTGGCGGCACTATGAGCAGATCAAGGTTACAACGGCGAAAGATCGGAGTGAGATGGAGGCTAGTTCGTCAGTCCCGGAACCTGATCCGATTAGAACGGCGCAAAACGACGCAATTACCTTTACTGCCGGGATAGTTGGCTTGGTCTTGTCTGTGGCGCTTCTTGTGGCAGCCGAGATTACGTCGAATCGGGTAATCCTTTTGGCTGCTGTAACATCTGGAATTGCCGTTTTGGTAAGTTGGGGAATGATGGCAATTGCTGCCGCAATGATTTTGCCCAGCTCTCAGCGCGAGTTGATAAATGAAGGCCCCATCGGCGGTAAGCACCACTTCAACATGGGGGTCTATTTAGGCTTTCTTGGCGTGGTTTTCATACCGCTAGCACTTACTAATGCTGTTGCATTCTCGGAGTTTTCTCGTTTCATGTTCATGGCAGCTGGCGGATTTAGTGCGTCCGACAGCGGGGTCAGCACGTGGCTTCGGTTCGGCTTGTCGCAACTGGCCGATGGGCTTTCGTTCGGCTTGGCGTCGATTTACATCGAGTTTGACGCCATCTACCCAAACTCTCTTTGGAGCAAAGCGCTAATTGTAACTCCTTACCGTCTCGTGTTTAGTCTTTTTGTAGTTTTTGGCCTTAACTCAGCATTCAAGGCCATCCGCTCATGATGCTTGTGCGACCTGATCAATGATCTTGACTTCGACGAGGCGTGCGAGCAACGAGGATCGGACCTGCCAGGCACACCGATCAGCAAGAAGTCAGCAGACGCCGTAGCTCGGGCCACGCCTCCAACGGAGCCCTGATCACGTCAGACCTGATCAGAGCACTCCAGCAGCATGTGCCAGCCGTATTCGACAGCGTGAGTCGGCGTTGACACGGTAGAGGCCACTGGTTCAATCCCAGTATCGCCCACCAGCACAAATACCTCCATCAACCATGATCCGCTTGTCGACGGAAGCAGATCGGAAGCGACAATTCTCATAGGCTTCCTCGCTGTCGGCGTCGGCCGGTGCACCAAGCGCCCGAAGGATGCGATCCTCACCGTCGCTGCGACGAGTGTAGAGATCCAAAGTAGTCGTAGCTCATTCATGGCCAAGAACTCCCGGCACCATGTTGACCGGTACGCCATCATCCACCAGCCACGTGGCGTAGGAGTGGCGCAGATCATGAAAACGCAAGGCGGGGTCTATGCCAGACCGCTGGAGCGTCGGCTTCCAGACGTGTGCGCGGAACAGGGTCCGGCGTAGCGGCATCCCCACGGTGTTCGGGTAGACAAGCTGATCAACCCCGCATGAGTGCGTGGCGAGGTGCTGGGTGATGATCTCGATTAGCCACGGGGACAGCGGGATGGTACGACGCCCCGCCGCGCTCTTCGGATACGGCTGAAACGCTGTGTGTCCGCTGACTCCACCACAGTCCGGATGACCCGTAGCCGTCCAGCCGCAAGGTCGAGAGCATCCAGGCAGAGTCCAGCGGCTTCTCCCCAACGCAGCCCGCTCCGGCGGCGGTAGCGATGATGGCGCGATACCGGTCAGGTGCGTTGGGCAGCAGCCGAGTGAGCACATCATCACAACTGATGACTCGATGACGCGAAACCAAGACCTGACTTCTCCTTACCTCCATCACTCCTCTTACGTCATACGGCTAATTAGACCTTGTGGGAGATAGATCACTATAATGACGCATACCTCTACTACTTGCTCGAGACTGGAATTCCAAGAGTTAACCAAGCGGTAACATCTTCGCGGTTATTAGACTGAGGTATAAGTCCCATCATGCAGAACTTACGCCTTCAGACGCCTTCAACATCGTCTTGAAACATGTAAAGACCCAGTTACAGTGACCGCCTGTGAGTGCTTCCTGGGGAACTTCGAGCCGATCCTGCTGACCACAAGGGAGACCTACTTGACCAGCCCTGGTGACAATACACCTGACAGCAGTTACACCGAGAATGCGGACTTTTGGGTGCGAATTATACGAGACCGCCTTGATCGCTATCGGTCCGAGCTTACGGATCAAGCAGTATTGGAAGCTATCGGCCCAGCTGACCGTCTCACGATTTTAGATGCTGGATGCGGCGAAGGTTACCTATCCCGAATATTCGCTCAAGACGGCGCAAAAACGATCGGCGTCGATGCCTGCACAGACCTTGTAAAGTCGTCCCAGGAGCTTGCTGCAGAAACAGGCCTACCCATCAACTACTATGTCGGAACAGTCGATAACCTACCTATCCCCGACGGTCAATGTGATATCGTTGCCTGCAATCACCTAATCAACGATCTTCAAGACATAGCAACCCGTTCCGTCAGTTTGCGCTGGCGACCCGGCAGCGCGGCCGTTTAATAATCCTGATGCTGCACCCATGCTTTTATGGTGCGCATACCGAGCGTTCTATTAACCACCGCTACCTAACACCCGACGAGTACTTCCGTGTTCGTACGATTGAGGAAGAGTTCAAAGTTGCCGGAATCACATCACCGGCTAAAGTCACAATGTGGTTCTGACCCCTCGAAGACTACATGTCAACACTACATGCAGCGGGGTTCTACATCACATCTCTAAGTGAACCACACCCCTCGGACGAACCACTAGCTGACCCATGGCGGCATGAAAGCTTCGTACGACCGTTGTTCATGCTGATCGTGGCCGAGAAGGACCACGCGGCACACTGACCTCTACACAATCACCACTGATGCCGCCGCTCGGTGGTTCCATGCTCTCGGATAAGGGCTTTCAGTAGGGCATACGCGGTGGGGATCATGTTGCGGCGATGTGTTGGTGTGGCGTTGACCAGTGCAGCGACTCCGGTGTGGGTCTGTGGACAGAAACCGATGAAGGCGGTGAAGCCACGAGTTGCGCCGCTGTGAAACAGCACGTCGCCATAGCGCGAGCGGCGGTGGTTCCAGACTAGGCAGATGTGGTCTTTGCCCTTGGCTGCTACCTGCGGGATGTGGGTGGCTTGCAGAGCCACTGCAAGCGGGGTGGTCTCCGGGCGAAGGTGTGCCTGTAAGTAGAGCAGCAGGTCAGCGGCGCTGGAACGCAGTGTGCCCGCCGCAGCGAGCGCGCCCATGTCCCACGTCGGCAACGGCCGGCCGTGGCGATGGCCGGTAGCACAGGATGGGCCCGCCTCTGTCAGGGTGTCGGTCATGCCCAGCGGGCGGCAGATGCGGTCGAGGACCAGGTGCCCGTAGTCACCACTGGCCGCGTTGGCCAGTAGCTGCCCGAGCAGGCCGACCCCGAAGTTGGAGTAGTGCATCCGGGTTCCGGGAGGATGTCGAGGTCGGGTGCGGGCGGTGGCTCGGTAGAGGTCATCGAGGCGGTAGCGGGCGTACGGGTTGGTCCACCAGGCCGGTAATGCCCGCAGGTAGAAGTTGCCTGGCAGGCGGGGAAATCCGGCGGTGTGTGTGGCCAGATGAATCAGGGTGACCGGCGTTGCGGGCAATCGGCGCGGGAATGCCTGCGGGGGGAGGTAGGCGGTGATTAGGTCGTGGTATTTCACTTTACCGTGGGCGACCATCTCGGCCAGCAGCAGCGCGGTGAACGTTTTGGTGATCGAACCGAGCTCGAAAACGGTGTGCGCAGTGGGTGTGGGATTACCGTGGCAGGCGATGGCCGTCTGATCGCCGGCGATGACGGCTAGCACTACGGCCGGCGCCCGGCTGATCGAGGCGATGGTGCGCACCGACGCATCAACGCGCCCCACTAGACCAGTAGGGGAAGCGGTCACCGAGTCGCCGAGGCGTTGATGTGGCGGGACACGGCCAGGATGCCGGCGACCGCGGCAACAACGGTGGGATGGTAATGATCGCGAAATGCCTTGCCGGCGTCGGTGGGTACCCGTTCGGCGCTTGCCGGCAGCAAGCCATCAGGTCGCTGGGCGTGGGCCAGTGCCTCCCAGGCGTGAGGGGTGTGGGCGGGTTCGGTCAGGCACAACCCGACGATTAGTAGCTCGCCGACGAGGTCCCAGTCGCCGGTTTCAAGGTAAACCTCCAACCACGCCGGCAACCAGGCGTGCAGGTAGCGCTGCAGACGCACCGGCAAACCATCGGGTCGGGCTCCCCAGTCGGTGAGATGGAAAACCGTGTGGGTCACGCCATATAAGGTGAGAAAGTCGATCGCCCACGGTTCGGGCGTACCACCCAGCCAGGTCCGCGCGGTCAGGACTGCTGGATCCACCCGGGGTGGCAGACCCAGCTGGCGCTCGGCGTTGAACACCGCCAGCGCCCGGTTGGGAACCACTTCCAGCGCTCGACCCGCCCGCAACCGGTTGAGGTGCGCCGCCAGCTGGTCCAGCTGCGGGTGCCGGTAGCCAATTCTCACGAAAGAGGCATAGGTCTCCAGCGGATACGTCTCGATCGGTTGTTCGCGCTGAAGTTGGTAGAGCAGCTCCCCGTCGCGCAGTTGCGCCCAGACGAAGTCAACCAACGCGGAGGCGATCTGCGTCTCACGACTGCCGAGTGCCCCCTCCCGCAGCGCGATGGATGCCGCAAGTAGCATCTCACCGAGACGTTTCATCTCTTTATTAGGGTTTAGCCGGTCAGGGAAGATGTCGGCTGGCAGGACGAAGCGATCCTGGGCGGCATCCAGCCAACCCAGCGCACGTGCCGCGATCTGGCGCGCCGTGACCACCCAAGATGACAGCATGCTGTCAGTCATCGAACGCACTTCCCAGTCCGTAGCGCGTCATCGCCATCTCCAACCGCAGCCGGGGATCGGGCTCAGCGACGAGTTCCAGCTGGCGCAACACCAGCTCAACAGAAAACGGCGGATCCATCGGAGCATCCCCGCACGCAGCAAGCCAGCGGACCAACCGGGCCGCGGTGAGAAAATCGCGGCGCAACATCGACCGGGTCACCCCGCGCGCTATGTCCAACCGGTAACAACGCACGTCGGCATGCAGCGCACTGTCCAAACCCGGCACCGCCAACGGGGCCAGCTGAGCCAGCATCCCAGCCCACGCCAGCCATCCCCGCTCCCGGCCAACACCCGCGCCAGCCCCGGCAGGGTACGGAGCGGCAAAATCTGACGCCCCTAACCGCCTCAATACCTCACTGGTGGCCCAATCTCGCAGCAACCGCACCAGCATCACGTAATCGGCGTCGTGCTCCCCGCTGAGATCCGGCTCAGGCAGCGGAAACACGCGGAAACTCAGCTCGACGACCTCGGCGTCGCTACCACTGAGCGGATGACCAGCGACCAGAAAAGGCACCAGGGCATCCGAGCCAAGCACCCGAACCGCGGCCAACCCAGCCTGACCAGCAGCCGCACCACTCTCAACCTCGTCGAGCTGGCCGGTCAGCCCGAACGCGTCATCCACGCCGGTCAAGAAACGGACGACGCATCCGGCCAGTGTCTCTACCGCCGCCGTATAGACCGCCCGCGGCGGCCCCGAGACCACTGACATGTGGCTACTCGTCGTCGTCCGGCTCGTCCGGCGAAAGCGCTAGCAGCAAGCCCAACAGGAGAGCGCCGGCCGACCGCGGGAGGTAGCGCGGTGGCCGTCCCACTAGGCTTTCCGACGGTGTCATTAGCTCAGCCACGGCGGCCCGCTCGGCCACGGAAGCAATTAATCCCCCGCCGACCGCACGCGCTGCGTGCCCTACCAGCATTATTGGTCTCCTTTCACTCGACTGCCGCTTGCCAGTCTCAAGGTAAAATTCCCCTGACCCCTTCTGCGCGGGCAACAGCGGCGGCATTGCCTACACTGCCAATTTAAGCAGAGCGCCGCGTCAGTAGGTAGATCGTCCCTTCACAACTACGTAGCCGTAGACCACTTTCTCAGTAGATCGAATAGTAGAATGTTCAAACCTCGACTCGACTTATCAGATCTCACCGTCGAAATCCACCGTACCGCCAATATCGGTCACCCACAGCTGACGGTCAACGGCCATCGTGTTGCGTGAGCACAGGGTCTGCTATCTGGGGCATTCCCCTCGCGAGTACGTAGTCGCTAGTGATATCTACGTAGTCCCGACCCGATCGGCGGAGTTACGGTAACGCCGATATTGACAGTAACCCAGCGCAGCCAGCGCTGGACGGTAGGTCTTGCGTGTCAGTGAGGCAGTGATGCCCCGCCGTACCCGATCTTGTTGCCATCCGGATCCCGGTAGATCGCAGACATCGCATCATGATCATTGGGGTGTTGGTTGAAGTGTAGACGCTACCCCAATCGATGCGGGTCCAGGCGCAGCCTGAGCCCACGAGACTCCTACGCCTCCCACGGTCAAGGCCAACGTCGGGTAGGGGTGAGAACCGGCGAAGACTACCGAGATATGTTCCCGTGCTCGCAAGCTCACGATCAACTACGTGTATCATGTTATTCGCGTGCCGACTATTAGCACGAGTAAAACCACGGTCAACAACGAGGTACCGTGACCCGACCGCTCACAGGGTGCGCCCTCTGGCCGCGTATTGGGCGCAGTCTTCCAAGCCGGCCATGCGGGTTCGATTCCCGTCGCCTGCTCCACACCATTTATCAGGCGAACCGGCAACCACTTCTGATCCTAGAAGGGCTGCCGTCTCCGTTCTTGCATCAACGTGCCATTAGACCACCGCCGTGATTGCCCCTGCCGCACCGTCGTCAACGCTTCCCAGGCCTCTCTCCGACCGGATCCGCGATTCTGCGGTCACGACCTCCAGCGAACAGGTAGGTGGAGCGGGCCGTGGCCGAGCCCCCGGAGTACAATGGGTGCCGTGACAGCGTCGAAAGCAGAAGGCCAGCGGGTGGTTCTGGGCCGGCGTGACAAGATCAGCACGATGGTGCCGTTCCACTGGTCCGACGAGGCGCCGCCCGGTCTCAACGACGTGGAGTGGGCCGAGGAGCTAGGCGCCAAGTGGGAGGGCGACGAGCTGGTCACCTACGACTACCCGTCGCTCACCGACCTCCTCGAGTACTACGAAAAGGGCGAGTACCTGCCGGACAACGACTGATAAGCCGCGTCACCGTCGTCCTGCTCGTCGTCCCCGCTGGCCCGGTGCAACGAGAGCCCGGGGGTGGTCTCAGCTTTGGCCTCATCCCGCATGCGTTCGACTACGTTCATTGGTGTTCAGTCAATGCGGCGGTGCAGGTAGCGACATGAGCGTTTATTCGGCGAACTGTTGTCCATACTACTGAAAATCGGAAGGTCGGCGGTTCGGGCCCGCCCCTGGCCACCACTTCAACCAGCGGAGACGCGTTCCAATGAACGCGATGCCGTTGGGGGAAGATGGGGCGGGCCATCTCGTTGAGCTTCAGCGACTCGAACACCTTCGGGGCGAAGGTGAAGATCGCGAAATACGGCGTCACCACGCGAATATAGAAGGGTCCGAGCCGTAGTCGGCGTGGCCAGCGTCCAGCGCCAGCTCCAGCCCAGGCTGACCAGCAGGCCGTAGGCGGCCACCACCGAGACACGAGCCGATGGAGTACTCGACCCCAATGGCGAGACCCAGCAGCAGTCACACGACAAATAGCTGCCACCCCTCGGTGAGGAACGCCTGCACCACGCCAAGGACGACGAACAGACAGATATCGATTCGGAGCAGCTGCTTGCGGCCGAACCGGTCGGCGAGGAAACCGCCGATCGGTGCGCCGAAGAAGATGTCGATCAGCGACGACACCCCGATCAAGCCAGCCCACACCGGCGAGATCCCGAGCTCCGTCGACAACGGCACCGGCACCACGCTGAGCGCCCAAGGCTAACCCGTCGAGGCCCTCACCCACGCCGTGGCCAGCGTCAGCCGCCGCAGGAAGCCCTTGTCACCGAACTCCGTCATGCTTTCGTGGCCTGCGCCATCTCGCTCCCACCCTCACCCGGCCGCCACGATTCTCAGCAAAGATAATCACCGCGCCGGGCCACCACAGCGGTGGTTTCGCCACGACTAACAGCTCCCCACTCACGGCTACGCCCCTCAGTCACCCTGGTAAATCAGCCGCTAGCGTGGTGTGGGCATAGATGGGCATGCTGGAGTCAACGCAAGATCATCGTCAGCAGGTCGTCAGCGGAAGCGCCACGACAGACAGCATTTGGTGAATGCACACTGGCACCTAGCTGCAATTCAGCGGCACACAACGACACTCACAGGTACGTGGACGCACGTGCAAGCTCACCACCAAGACAGGTGCCTGCGGCAGGCGTCACTCCGGGATAGCCTCAGGCCGCGCCGGACAGTGGTGAGTCACCAGGAGCGCGGTATCCCATCGCGTCGACGCCAGAGGCTTGCGCGTAGATCTCCATGGTCACCGAAATTTGGGCGTGAGGCAGCGCTGAAGTGACTCTGTCTTGCACAAACCCCCGACCCGGCCAACAATGCCAATACACGCGCAGCTATCCACCGGTCGGTGCCCCAGGTGGTCCGTCCAGCTGGGTCGCCCAGGTCGCTGTGTAGCGCCCGACGCGGTGGGCGTCGAGTACGGCAGTGTCAAGTGGAAGGGGATGGACATGGTATTAGCTGATCCAGAAGTCAGGTTCGGGATCAGGCTCCGCAAGCCGGGGCCCAGAACGCTCGACCAGATGTATTCCTTGATCATCGGCCTCGTCGTGATAGTCATTGGGATCGTCGGATTCTTGGTGACAGGGTTCGAGGGCTTTACCGAGATGACTGACCAGAAGCTTCTCGGGCTCTTACATATGAACGGCTTCCACAACCTCGTGTACATCATCCTTGGGGTGTGGTGGCTGATGGGGGCGTTCGCGCTGACCCCTGCCGGCAATCAGGGGTTGAACATCGCCATGGGTGGGGCCTTAGCGTTGGTCGCCGTGTTGGGCACTTTGGGCTACTTGTCTTTGCTGTCCATCCCCGGCGGGATTACCCCGAATACCATCCTGCTCCTGGCGGTCGCTGTGGCAACCCTAATATTCGGCAGTGGCCTGCTCAGTAGGGGCGGTCGTTAACCCGCTACCGCGTAGGCGTAAGAAGGCGAAACTCATGGGCTGTGTTCCCTGACCGCCAGAGAACACAGCCAAGCCGCGTAGCTAGCGAATCAGCGACACGGGAAAATGGGCATGCCTGACACAGGCTAGACAACACGGTATGGGCCCTGGGGGCGCTCCACAGCAGCCGTGAATGGGATCGCTCAGCGCAGTCGCAGCACGGCTGCCCAGGGCCCAGGTAGCCCAGTTATCAACAGGGGTAGCTTGACGTCGAGGTCGGCTAGCGCATCGATCGATCGGCCACGGCCCAGCACTTGCTGCCGACAGTTCACCAAGAGGCGGTCATCACAGGTCGAGGACCAGCCGCTCGCTCAGGGCGCGAGAGACGCAGATCAGCATCTGGCCGGCTGCGCGCTCCGCGCTGTTGAGCAGCTCATCGCGGTGGTCGGGCTCACCAGCGAGGACCGTGGTGCGACAGCCGCCACAGATACCCTGTTCACATCCAGCTGGGACGGTGGGAAGGACGTCGCGTACTGCCTGCAAAACGCTGCGGTTGGCGGGCACATCGATGATGCATCCGGTACGGTGCAGCTCAACACGCAAGGCGGCGCCGCCACTGGCGGCGGTGCCGGTGAAGCGCTGACTGTGCAGGCTGAGGTCCGGCCGGGCCACGACCCGTTCCCGCACATCGTGCAGCAGCCGGTCCGGGCCGCAGCAATAGACAGCGGTGCCGGGCGCTGCAGCACCGATAATCTTGCCCAGGTCGGGACGACCACGCTCGTCATTGGGCACAACGTCGACCCGCTCGGGGTCTCGCGCAAGGACCTCGTCGATGAAGGCCATGCCGGTGCGCCGGCGCCCGGTGTACACCAATTTCCACTCAGCGCCCACAGCGGCCACCCGGCCAGTCATCGCCAGCATGGCGGTGATCCCTATTCCGCCGGCAATGAATAGATAGGCTGGGCTGACAACCAGAGGGAAATGGTTACGTGGCCCTTGCACGGTAAGCAGCTGCCCGGCCCGCACGCGGGTGTGGACCTCCACGGATCCACCGCGCCCCTCAGCGACCTGCAGAATTGCAATCCGGTAGCAGCGGGTGTCGTTTGGATCACCACATAACGAGTACTGCCGGCACCGGCCCGAGGGCAAAGCCAGCTCGATATGGGCTCCGGGTTTCCAGCTGGGGAGCGCTGTCCCGTCGGGAGAACGCAGGCGCAATGACAGCACGTGGTCGGCCTCCCAGTTCGTGTGGGTGACGAGCAGCCGCATCCCGGCCCCCACCGTAACGAGAGCCGGAGTAGGGGTATGAGTGGTTGGCCGCGGGGGATCGAGGGATGCAAGTATTGTTGCCTGCGCGCGACCCACAAGCGCCGCTGCCGCAGTACCGGCCGCTCGCGCGGTGAGGAGCCGGAAAATCACCAGGAAAAAAATCATTATCCCTACCGCCAAGCTGGCCCAGTGCAAGCTCGGCTGAGTGATATCGCTGCCGGCCAGCACAGTGTGTGCGCAGGTCAAGGCGAATAATGGAAACGACAGTAGATGCACGCGGCGCCACCACCGCCAGGGCAGCAAAGCCCGCGCCCAGGAAGTCAGCACCACCGCGATGAGCAGGTAAAAGGCAAGCACCCCACAACCCTGAGCCACTGGATTATCAGGCCTGACAAACGGAACGAGCAGCTCAGCCAGGCCGATCCGCAACTCGTCAGCGGCGAGCACGGAGACCAAGTGGAGCACAGTGAAAATCACCGCGAGCGCCCCGA